>NZ_JBSHNS010000587.1:0-19448 GCF_053601635.1 Pontimicrobium sp. MEBiC01747 | reverse complement strand
ATAACGAATACAACGTATCTCCTTTTACCACAATATGCTTCTCATTTACACCTGTATCTTTACCTAAAACTTCTGCGTCAAAACGATATAATTGATAACGTTCTATTAAACTAATTAGTTTTTGAGGATACTTTCTGTCTGTTGCATAACCCGCAGCTCTTAGCTCTCTAGCCCAGCCTTTATAATCATCTTTTTTAAGTTTAAAAAGCTTATGATAACGCTTACGGCCTTTTAAAAATAGAGAATGATCTCTAAATGAGTATTTCGAATTTTTATATTTTCTAAAGCACTCTTGATCTTTATCATCATCATGATAAATACGACCTCCTTTCCATCCGCTATGGCACTTTATCCCAAAATGATTATTTGCTTCTACAGATAGACGTCCTTTTCCTGAGGCCGATTCTAAAATACCTTGTGCTAAAGTTATACTCGCTGGTATATTATAATTACGCATTTCGTCTTGAGCTATATCACTATAAATTGCAATATATTCATCTGTAGGTGTTGCATATACTTCTGGTGTGTCTTTTATTGTAACTTCTACTTTTGGTTTAGTCCTTGGAGTAGTTTTAACGACAACCTTTGGTTTAGTTTTTACAACCCTTACTTTTTTATTCCTCTTTTTAGTTGTTGTTACTCGTTTTTGAGAGCCACAACTAGAAAGCAGCGCTAATAAACCTAGAATAATAAATATATGTCTCATTAATTTCATTGTATTAAAGGCAGTTTTCTTTGTTTTAATCTTATATTCATTCCCTTAATTCCTTGCAATCCACCTGTATGGATAACTAGTATTTTGGAACCTGGTGGAAAATAATTGTTTTTTATCATATCATAAACACCGTACATCATTTTCCCTGTATAAACCGGATCTAAAGAAATATTATGTCTTTCTTTGAACTGATTAATAAACATTACCAATTCAGTATTTATTTTAGCATAGCCACCAAAATGATAATCGCTAATTAACTGCCAATTATCTTGTTTTGCAAACTTACTAATATCTTCAATTAAAAAATCACCTTTTAATGCCGAAAATCCTAAAACTTTTTGATTTGGTAATGCACTATTAATTATACCAGAAATTGTGCCACCTGTTCCAACAGGAACACATATATAATCAAAAATATTGTCTGTTGCTGTTAAAATTTCTTCACAACCCTTAATTGCTAAAGCATTTGTTCCGCCTTCAGGTACAATATAAAAATCTTTAAACTCTTTTTTTAAACTCTCAATAAATAATTCTGAGTCTTTGTTTCTATAATCACTTCTACTAACAAATTTAAACTGCATTCCACATTGTTGAGCATATAATAATGTTGGATTGTTATTAATTTGTTTTTCTAATTCTTCACCTCTAATAACACCTATTGTATTTATTCCATAAAGTCTTCCTGCAGCAGCAGTTGCAGCGATGTGATTAGAAAATGCTCCGCCAAAAGTTAATAATGTATTAACGCCATCTGCTAAAGCTTTCTCAATATTATATTTTAATTTCCTATACTTATTACCTGAGACTTCTAAATGGATTTTGTCTTCTCTTTTTACAAACAACTCCACAACACTAGACACTCCTTTTACTTGAGTAGTCTCCACAGAAAAAACACCACTTAAATTCTCCATAAACTCACCATCATTTTTTATGATTTAATTTTCACCTTGAAAGTAACTAATAACAAAACTTACTGCCATACACCTTTTAGTATTCATCCCTCTACATTATTATAGTTAATACATTAATGTTCAAATTTACTTATAAATACTTTTAATTTACAAATACGGTTTACATATACTGTATTTAAATAATAGTTTAGAATCTACCATATCCTACGTACAACTTTACAGTATACTCTTCAATATTTAACACACAAGAGCAATAGAATAATATACTCAAAAAAAGCGCATAAAATATATCTATAACAAAATCAAGACTATAACATTTTATTAAACCTTAAAAAAAACCTTTTATCGATTTTATTACTAATACACAACATAAATACATACAAAAAAATGCATTTAAACGACAAAAAATGCATTTGAAAGAATTTTCAAAAAATAACTCATTTATTTTAACTATCTTTTGAATCAAGAATATGTATTTTATATATAAGTTATAATTATCGCTACTCCCAGGGCATTTATTATAATTTAATGTGCACTTTTAACATAATGGTTGTTGAACCTAAAATAGTTAAAATACAATATTAAAACTCCCCTTAATTTAATTTCTATTTAAGTATTAAATATGCTTTAATATTTAATGTGTGCTAAATATCTATTTGATTGTTAACCCCAAACTAACCTTCTATGATTGAAAAATTACTTTACACTCCTACCTTAGTTAAAATAACTAAGACACCAAAGCCTCTCAAATACATTACTTGTATTTTAATTCTCTTTATTTTTTCCATAAACAGTTATAGTCAATGTGCAAATATTACAAATGATGCTTGCACCTCCGCGGCACCTACAGTAGTAAGCACAAGTGTTTCTTGTACGCCCCCCGCTAATCAAGGAGGAAGGAGAAACTTTAGAGTAAACAATATGATTGCTGGAGCCACTTATAGAATTTCTAATTGCGGATCTGGCTTTGACACACAAATGACTATTAGAGATCTCGGTGGCACATCTGTAGCTTACAATGACGATAATGGCCCAGCTTGTAGCGGATCTGAAGCTTCAATAGATTTCACACCAGCTACAACTGGAGATTATAGAATACAACTAAACAGATATAATTGCGCCACCACAAATGCTTTAAATGGAGACATTGTTGTAACACTTACATCAGCACCTATTGCTCCTACTAATAACGATTGTAGCAATGCCATAGCCTTACCTGTTAACACTAGTTGTAGTTTTGCTACTTACACAAATGAAAACGCAACAGATAGTGGAGAAACTCCAGCACCTGGCTGTTCTAGCTACTTAGGCGGAGATGTTTGGTTTACAGTAACTGTACCTGCTAGTGGAAACCTTAATATTGATACAAACACTGGAGTAGTTACAGATAGTGGAATGGCTGTATACTCAGGAAGCTGTGGTTCCTTAGCATTAGTTTCTTGTGATGACGATTCTAGTACTAATGGTAACATGTCATACATTTCTTTAACAGGCCAAATACCAGGAAGCACATTATATATTCGTCTTTTTGAATATGGCAATAATAACAATGGCACATTTGATATTTGTATAACCGACCCTACTCCTAGTTGCTCTGCACCAACAGCCCAACCCACTGCTTTAACCTTTGGAGCTATTACAACATCTACAATAGACGCTACATTTACAGCAGCATCTCCCACTGCAGATAATTACTTAGTGGTAATGAACACTACTAACATTGCGCCCTCACCAGTTAACACAACAACCTACAATATAGGAGACACTATTGGAGCTGGCAATACTGTTGTAGACAACGATACTAATTTAGCATTTACAGCATCTGGTCTTACCGATAATACAACTTACTATTTCTTTTTATACTCCTTTAATAATACATCATGTAGCGGAGGCCCTTTATACAATACGACAAGTCCACTAACAGGTAACGCAACAACACTAACCATAGTACCATGTACTACTCCTACAGCACAACCCACTGCTTTAACTTTTGGAGCAATAACAAGCGGTACTATAGATGGTAGTTTTACAGCGGCATCCCCTTCTCCAGACAATTATTTAGTAGTAGCAAACACCACTAACATACCACCTTCTCCTACAAATACAACAACATACAATATTGGAGATACTATAGGAACTGGAAATACTGTAGTAGATAATGATGCTAACCTATCATTTACAGCTACTGGTCTTAACGCTACGACAACTTACTATTTTTTCATTTTTTCATTCAACAATACAGCATGTAGCGGAGGCCCTTTATACAATACAACAAATCCATTAACAGGAAACGCAACAACTGTAACTCCTAGTTACTGTATACCAACCTCATCAGATACGAACAATTATATAGATGACTTTAGCACTACAGGAGGCTCTACAAACATAACCAACAATGGATCTGGATACTCTGGTACTGGCTATGGAGACTTTACGAGCATGATCGTCACTCAAATAGCAGGAGGCACAGTAAATTTCAGTAGTACTTTTGTTGGTACAGGCATCCCAACATTTGGAGCAAATATATGGATAGACTATAATAATGATTCTGATTTTACTGATGCTGGAGAGCAAGTATTTGGCTCTGGAGCCTACGTAACTGGAATAACTGGAAGTTTTGTTATTCCTCCCGCTACACCAGCAGGAAGTTATAGAATGAGAATACTTATTGATTACTTCGACACCAACCCTGATTCCTGTTTTTTCTCCGCAACAAGAGGAGAAGCCGAAGATTACACTTTAGTTGTTGGCACCCCATTACCTTGTACAGCTCCAATAGCTCAACCTACTGCTTTAACCTTTAACTCTGTTACAAGTAGTACGATATCTGGAAGTTTTACTGCTGCATCACCAACACCAGACAACTACCTAATAGTAATGAATACTACGGGCTTACCACCAGCACCAATTAATGCTACATCATATAACATAGGAGATACTATTGGAGCAGGTAATACGGTAATAGATAACGACAACAACTTAACATTCTCTACCTCAGGACTTACAATAACAACAACCTATTATTTCTTTATTTACTCTTACAACAATATAGGTTGTACAGGAGGCCCAATATATAACACAACCCTTCCATTAACAGGTAATACTACAACTTCAAGTATAGCTACTTATTGTGAGCCAACATCATCAAATGATGAATCTAACTTATATATAGACGATGTAGAATTCATAGGAACCCTTAATGATGTTACAAACTTAAATAACAGTTACTCATCTGTAGGAACAGTTGGTTACCAAGATTTCACTAGCTTAACCAATAGCATACAAGCACAAGGAGAAGGTATTAATGTGTTTTTAGAATCTGGTACTTATAGAGGCCATATAAAAGCATGGGTAGATTGGGATTTAGATGGTCTCTTTGAGGAAACCGCATCTGAATTAGTCTATGATACAGGAACTATTGCTACATCAAGTACAACATTCGGCTTTATAATCCCTGCTAACCAAGCCGTAGGAAACTATAGAATGCGTGTTAAAATATACAATAGCTTTTCTGGAGGCACAGAATCTTATGGTTATGATTTTGATTCTTGCGAAGATTTTAACACTAATGGATCGTATACAGAATATGGAGAAACAGAAGATTACACTTTTACAGTGATACAAAGTTGCGATGCAAAAATAACAAGTATTAGCGAAGGTTCAAATTGCGGTCCTGGAACTGTAGGCCTTTCTGTTACCGGTAGCAGCGGAACCATAGAATACAACTGGTATGCTAATACTACAGACGTAACTCCAATTGCAACAACCTCAACAGGAAACTGGATTACCCCTAGCCTTAGCACTACCACAGATTACTATGTTACAGCAGATAATGGTTCTTGCGAATCTCTAGTCAGAACAAAACTAACTGCAACTATAAGACCAATAACATCTCTCACTTTCACGCCTTCTGTACCTGAAGTTTGTGGTGAAGATGATATTATTCAAATCTCTGCAGCCAGCGCAAACGAAATTGCGTATCTAATAGATGAAGATTTTGAAGGCACAGGACTAGGCACATTTACAAATAACAACATACGCAATCATAGTGCAGGAGAAAGCGCTATAACAATGTGGCAGCAGCGTACAAGTACATTTATCCCTTCAGAACAAGTTTGGTTTCCCGCTATCTCTTCTGGCTTTGGAACTAACCAATTTGTTATGGCTACATCAGATTCTGGAACCACTAACATAACAGAAAACGCATTAGAATCTGCAACTGTAGACTCTTCAACTTTTACCAACCTAACCTTAAGTTTTGATATTTATTTCTCACGTTATTTTAGCACTATTCCAGAAAATGTAAACATTGAAGTTTCAACAAATGGAGGCGGAGCGTGGACTACAATTCAAACTTATGATGATGACATAGGCTATGGAACCGACATGTCTAATGTATCATTTAACTTAGACGCTTATATTAATGAAACTGATTTAAAAATCCGTATTCGATACTTTGCTGATTATTGGTGTGATGGAGTTGCAATAGACAATATTGAACTGTACGGGTCTAGACCTGTCTTATCATCATTTACTTGGACAAGCGCAACAACAATTGATGCTTACATTGATGCTGCAGCAACAATTCCATACTCTGGTACAGCTGTAAATACAGTATATGTAAAACCAACAACAGCACAACTACAATCTAATACTTTTTCATTTGTAGCAACCGCAACTTTAGATAATGGATGTGATGTAAGTGAAACAATATCTATTAATAACAGAACTAAATATTGGACAGGAGCCTCTTCTACAGATTGGAACGATCCTTCAAACTGGCTTCCTAGTGGAGTACCAACCTCTAATAACTGTGTTATTATTCCAGATCAAACTATAATATCTGGAACAAGCTATGATGCATATGCCAGAAATGTAACGATAAGACCTACTGGAGATTTAGAACTACAATCTGGTAACAATTTAACAGTTTCAGATTGGGTAACCGTGGATGCTAACGGAATTTTCAACATTAGAAATACAGCTAGTTTAGTACAAATTAATAATGACGCCAACAGTGGTATTTTTAGAATAGAAAGAGAAACTCAACCAATTTACAGATATGATTATACATATTGGGGATCGCCACTAACAACGGCATCTGGCTTTACGTTATCTGACCTATCCCCAAACACCTTATATGACAAATATTTCAGTTGGCAATCTACAGTAGCAAACGGTCATGGTAATTGGATATTAGAAAATGCAACAACTACAAGCATGGAAAGCGGCAAAGGATACGCTATTCGAGCACCACAAACATATAGCCCAGACTCTGCAATAAAAACAACATATATGGGAACATTTGTTGGTACCGCAACCAATGGAGACGTAAATGTACCTATAACTATTGGAACCGATGCCAATATAGGATCCACCTATGGAGACACTACTGTTGGAGCAGATGACGACCAATGGCATCTTATAGGAAATCCCTACGCTTCTGCAATAGATGTTGTAACCTTCTTAAATAGTGCTAACAATAGCCCTTTACTAGATGGAACAGTATACTTATGGACACACAATACAGCTCCATCTACAGCAATAACAGATCCTTTTTATGCAGACTTCCAAGCTAATTATACAGGTAGTGATTACGCAACAGTAAACTCTTTAGGCGCTACAAACACAGCTGCTACAGGTGGTATTACACCTTCAAGATACATTGCATCTGGTCAATCTTTCTTTGTAATGGGCTTAAGTAATGGTACTGCAATATTTGATAACACCATGCGTGTAACCAACAACAATGATGTGTTTTTAAGAACTATAGAAAATACAACTAACTTAACAAATAACGACTTTGAAAAACATAGAATATGGTTAAACTTAAGTAATGAAAATGAAGCATTCAGCCAAACCTTAATAGGCTATGCAGATGGAGCTACATTAGATTGGGATCGTGGCCTAGATGGTTTAGTAAACGGTGGCAACTTTGTTACCTTCTACTCTATTATTCCTAATAACGATCTTGCTATTCAAGGAAGGCCTTTACCATTTAATGAGGCAGATGTTGTTCAATTAGGATACAAATCAACTGAAGAAGCATCCTACAGAATAGGGTTAGATCATATAGATGGATTATTTTTAGATCAAAACATCTATCTTAAGGACAAAGACTTAAATAGTATTCATGACTTAAAAACTGCTCCATATATTTTCAATTCAGAAATAGGAACATTTAATGATCGATTTGAGATAGTTTATACTAATGAGACATTATCTATAGATGAAGTTAACATAAATAACAACATAATTAAAGTTATTTATAACGACCACTTAAGTATCACATCCACTATCAAGCATATAAAAAGTGTAGTTGCATATGATATTTTAGGAAGAAAGCTTCAAACATACAATAATTTAAACACAAAAAACTTAGATTTAAATGGTATAGAAAAAGCCAACAGAATGCTACTATTAAAAATAACACTAACAGATAACACTATAATTTACAAAAAACCTATTTACTAAACTTTAAATAAATATTAAATGAAAAAAAAGCTCAATTTTAAAATTGAGCTTTTTTTTCATTTAATAACTTATCAACACACATTACGTTCTATAAAAACTAGCGATAAGAGCAATAAAATTAACCCCATAACCTAATTATCTACTTATAAATTATAGAGTTATATTCTCTATAAAATCCGACTTATTAACACTTCAAAATCTTTTACATTAAAAATTTATTTTTGTATTTCATAGATTTTTTTATACATTTAATCTATAATTTGGTTTTATAACGCTCCCTAATAGTTATTTTATCGAGTTTTTAACCCCTTAATCTAAAACTAACCAAAACTCCATATACTATGGAAAAAAAACTACTCCCAACTTTAAACTTTATAAAGTTTAATTTAAAAGGCTCTCTGTGTTTAATTCTTTTCTTTATTGTAGGTCTCTCTATTTCTTCTATTCAAGCTCAAAACAAAGTAAATAACAAACGAGCAATAGAGTCCCAGTCTAAAAGAATAAAAACAGATAATACTTTTATTACACCTAACGAACATGAGGAATTAGAAATATTAGAAAAAGTGATTTCCGCAAAATCACTAAATAAAACAAGTGTAACAGCCCCCTTAACAGCTTTAATGGCTTGCGAAGGAAGCTATTGCGTTCCAACTATTTCTGCTCCTAGTAGAGTTTTTCCTATATCAAATATCACTTTTGCTGGCATAAATAATTCAACAGACCCTGGAATTGGTACCACAGCTGGCTTTCAAGCTTTTTGTGATAATGCTACCGTTGAACTAGGTGGCTCCTATAATTTAAATATACAAGCACACACAAGTAATACAGGTTTATTCCAAGAATATGCCTTTTTCGATTGGAATCAAAACGGATCATATGTAGATGCTGGAGAGGTATACTACTTAGGTAATATGCCTGCCTCTAACGCAACAGATGGTGTTACATTAACGGCTAATATTGCTGTCCCTCCCACAGCATCGTTAGGCACCACACGAATGCGAATTATGCATTATTATAACTATACTGGAGGAGCGTGCCAATCTGCAAGTTATGGTCAATTCGAAGATTATAATGTTACAGTAAATGCTCCTATTGGCCCTTGTGTTCCAGAAACACTTTCTAACGAAACTACCTTATATTTTGATGATGTTGAGTTTATTGGTACGCTAAATGATGTTACTAATTTAAATAATGGATATAATAGCACAGCCGGATCACAAGGTTATCAAGATTGGTCAGGATTAACCAATAGCATACAAGCACAAGGTGAAGGTATTAATGTATTTGTAGAAACAGTTGGAGGAAGAGGTCATATTAAAGCTTGGGTTGACTGGAATTTAGATGGTCTTTACGATTTTAACACAGAAGAAGTTTTCGATTCTGCAACAATAGGAACCTCTAGTACAACTTTTGGTTTCGTTATACCTCCTACTCAACCTCTAGGAGATTACACAATTCGTATACGTCTATATAACAGTTTTGCAGGCACTAATGAGTATTTTGGATATGATTTTGATTCTTGCGAAGACATAAACACCAACGCTGGATATACAGAATATGGAGAAACAGAAGACTACACATTTACAGTTATACAAAGCTGTCCAGCTATAATAGACAGCATTACAGAAGGTTCAAATTGTGGTAATGGAACAGTAGATTTAGAAGCAGTAGGAAGCACAGGAACACTACTATACCATTGGTATGCAAATGATACAGATGCAACTCCAATTGCATCAACAGCATCCACATCATGGACCACCCCTGCATTAACATCATCTCATACATATTATGTTACAGCAGATAATGGTTTTTGTGAATCTTTAGTAAGAACAAAAGTAAGAGCTATTATTATGCCCACAACCGTTTTAACATTTACACCATCTGTCCCTGAAGTCTGTGGAGAGGATGACTTTATAGAATTATCTGCCTCGGCCTCTAACGAAGTTGCCTATTTAATTGATGAAAATTTTGAAGATTCAGGATTAAGTGGGCTAGGCGTATTTACTAACAACAATATACAAGACAACGGAGCAGCAGAAAATAACATTACAAATTGGGTTCGAAGAGAAAGCACATTCATTCCTTCTGAACAGGTATGGTTCCCTGCAATTTCATCTGGTTTTGGAACAAACAAATTTGTAATGGCTACGTCTGATGCAGGAACAACAAATATTACTGAAAATGCCCTCGAGTCTGCATCTCTAAACACTTCTACATTTACAGACTTAACATTAAACTTCGACATGTATTTTTCTCGTTATTTAGTAAACGTATCTATTCCAGAAAATGTAACAATAGAAGCCTCTACAGATGGAGGAACAAATTGGACTAGCATACAATACTATGATGATGATGTAGGCTATGGTACTGCTTTCGCAAGTGTTTCCTTGGATTTGTCTGCCTATGTAAACGAACCAGATTTAAGAATTAGGTTTCGTTATTATGCAAATTATTGGTGTGATGGAGTTGCTATAGATAATATACAATTATTTGGAACTAGACCCTTAACATCATCTTTCACTTGGTCTGGTAGTACCTCTACAATTGATGCTTATGTAGATGCCGCAGCAACAATACCTTACATAGAGGGAGACACTGCAAGTACAGTATATATTAAGCCTAATGCTACACAATTAGAATCTACATCATTCTCATTCACAGCCACAGCTATTTTATCAAATGGGTGTTCTGTAAGTGAAAATGTATCCATAAACAACAGAACGCAGTTTTGGACAGGTTCAGTGTCAACAAACTGGAACAATCCAAACAACTGGTTACCAATTGGCGTACCAACTTCTAGTAACTGTGTAATAATACCAGATGATTGTATTATTACAGGTTCTGGTTACGATGCATACGCAAGAAATTTAAAAGTAAAATCGACAGGAAATTTAGAATTACAATCTAATAATAACATAACAGTCACAGAATGGGTAAATGTAAATACTGGTGGAATTTTCGACATTAGAAATAGTGCCAGTTTAATACAAATAAATAATGATGCAAATATTGGAGATGTTAGAATAGAAAGAGACACACAACCAATTTACAGATACGATTACACATACTGGTCCTCTCCTTTAACAACGGCTTCTAATTATAAATTGCTAGAGTTATCTCCAGATACTTTAGGCGATAAATTTTTTAGCTGGCAATCTACAGTCGCAAATGGTAATGGAAACTGGATATTAGAAAACGCAACCTCCACAGATATGGTTAGCGGTATTGGCTATGCTATTAGAGCACCTCAAACCTACAGTGCAGATCAATTTACTAAAGCAGTATATACAGCTACTTTTTCAGGAACACCAACAAACGGAGATGTAAATGTGCCAATTACTATAGGTACAGATGCAAACATTGGATTTTCTTATGGAGATACAGTCGTTGGAGCAGATGACGACCAATGGCACCTAATAGGCAACCCATATGCATCCGCAGTAGATTTAGTAGATTTTTTAAATACAAATTCTGCTATTTTAGATGGTACCGCATATTTATGGACACATAATACAGCCCCAGACGATTCTTACGCAGATCCTTTTTATGCAGATTTTGGAGCTAATTACACAGGAAGTGATTATGCTACAGTTAATTCTTTAGGAGCTACTGCAACAGCTGCCTCTGGCGGATTAACCCCTACGAGATACATTGCTTCAGGCCAATCCTTCTTTGTTATGGGCTTAGCAAACGGTACGGCTACTTTTAATAACACTATGAGAGTTTCAGGAAATAACGATACATTTTTAAGGACTACAGAAAGCAGTTTTAGTACAACCAATCTAGATATTGAAAAACATAGACTATGGTTAAATTTAAGCAACGACGAAGGTGCTTTTAGTCAAATATTAATTGGTTATGCCGATGGTGCCTCTCTAGAATGGGATAGAGGATTAGATGGTTTAGCCAATGGCGGCAATTTTGTATCTTTCTACTCTATTATTCCAGATGGAAATTTAGCTATTCAAGGCAGACCCCTTCCATTTAACGATGAAGATACTGTACAACTAGGGTTTAAAGCTACAGTTGCCAACACTTATAGAATTGGGATAGACCATTTAGACGATTTATTTAACGACCAAGACATATATATAAAAGATAACAATACAGGCTTTATACATGATTTAAAATCTGCCCCATATATCTTTACTTCAGAAATAGGCACCTATAATGATCGTTTTGAATTAATTTACAAAAACCCCAATTTATTATCAATTGAAGAATATACTCTTAACGACAATACAGTTAAAATAATAAATAACGAAACATTAGATGTTATATCCAATACTAAAGACATAAAAAATATTGTTGTTTATGATGTTTTAGGTAGAACATTACAAACCTACAATACAATTAACACTAATACCATCTCATTAACAGGTATACAAAAAGCGAATAGAGTTCTACTTATAAAAATAACACTTAACGATGATTCTATTATTTACAAAAAACCCATATACTAAACACAAAATAACAACACCATATTATAATACTTTTTAACCAACCAATACGGTTCATCATTTGTAAAACACTTTTAATCTAACAAAAAACACATATACCGAATAAATATTCACAGAATCACGATTAAGCGCATTTTATCGATTATATATACATGAAGTATGTTAGGAATGAATTTTAATGATATATTGTAGCACATTAACTGTTACAAACTAATTATTATTAACATCATAATTCCCAACGTTATGACTTATAAAATTCAAAATAAAGCAATTTTATTAAGCATTATAATATGCTCATTTTTAACCTTTGAATTATCTGCTCAAGTAGGAGTAGGTACTACAACTCCCAGAGGAGCTTTAGATATTTCATCTACAACTCAAGGAATGGTGCCGCCTCAGGTAGCATTAACAAGCTTAACAGTACAAGCTCCTGTAGTTAATCCGCAAGGAGGTGTTATACCAGATGGAACTTTGGTATGGAATACCAACACAGCTGGTACAATTCCAAACAACGTATCACCAGGACTTTATTATTGGTTAGGTACAAGATGGATATCTGTAGCAGGGTCACCTGGAGGGTTAGACTGGTCTATTATAGGAAATGGAGGAATAGACGGAGGTGTTACTGGTGTTACTGGTGTACCAGCTACACAAGGAACTCATTTTGTTGGAACATACGACACAACAAATTTTGATATAAGAACATCTGGACTCCATGCCGCTCGAGCATCTTCATTAGGTGAATTTTTCATTGGAGCACTAGAAACGGTACTACCTGGGGATTTAATGAATGGTGTTAGTGAAGGTAACGCAATTTTCCCATGGGCAGTAAACGGGTACACAGACCAAAATGGAGGAGGTGTATATGGAGCTGTTACCGGTGGAAATACAGCATTTGCAGCTGTACAAGGTGAATATAGTGGAACTAATGCAAATGGACCAGGAGTACGTGGATCAACATTTAACAATGCGTCAGGCTCAAACTTTACAAACAACACATCTAATGGTGTACTAGGTTCATTAAGTAACACAGCAGCATATGCTTTTGGTGTAAAAGGAGATGTAGGTTTAAATGTAACTACAAGAACTGGAGGTGTTTTAGGTACAGATTTTTTAGCTAGTGGTAGTTTAGGTTATTATGCTAGTAACGGAACAAGCTATGCAGTATATGCTTTTGGAGGTACTCGTATAAATGGTGGAGCTGGAGGAAAAACTACAAGTAATTATGTAGACACATCAATAGGTTTAGGTGTTCATGGTGGTGTTATTGGTGCTTGGGTTAAAGGCCATGAGTATGGCACAGTATTTACTGGAGACCGTTTTGCTAATTACAATCAAGGAAAAACAATTACTAACGAAGCCTTTATTGTATTAGATGAAAAACAAGATGGCTCAAGAGCAGTCTCATACGCTAACACATCAATGAGTCAAGATATTCAAGATAAAGGAAGAGGTAAACTAACAAATGGAACAAGTTACATTCCTTTTAATAAAGATTATTCTCAAATAATAGACGAAAGCGCACCAATTATAGTTACTGTTACACCTTATGGAGAAAGTAATGGCGTACACATTGTTTCTGTAGACAAAAATGGATTTACTATAAAGGAGAATAAAGGAGGACAATCTAATGTATCTTTCAATTGGATAGCTATTGCAGAAAAGAAAATCAAAGCAACTCCAATTTCGACAGAAATATTAAGTTCAGATTTCGACAGAAATATAAATGCTGTAATGTCTGATGAAAATTCAGAAGATAGTAAAGTAGCTATATGGAGCGAAAACGGAACAGTAAAATTTGGTAATGCACCAGTTAACCCGACTAAAACAGAAAATATAAGTAATCAAAAAACAGCTTTACGTTACGATGAAGCGAAAAGAACACCAAGAAGAGAGAACTTAAGAGCTAGTCAATTAAAAACATTAAAGAAAAAATAATCCACTATA
The DNA here is from genome assembly GCF_053601635.1 of Pontimicrobium sp. MEBiC01747. Lineage (NCBI taxonomy): Bacteria > Pseudomonadati > Bacteroidota > Flavobacteriia > Flavobacteriales > Flavobacteriaceae > Pontimicrobium > Pontimicrobium sp. MEBiC01747. The sequence goes on along the minus strand of NZ_JBSHNS010000587.1, from coordinate 4,941 downwards.
ACTACAAGTAAATAATTCAAGAAGCCTTTACACCAAGTAAAGGCTTTTTCTTTATCCCTACACCCGATTATCTCACTAACCCTCAACTGTATTTCGTCGATAACCATATAGTAATATTCGAAATTTTATTTATGCACTATATTACAAAGTTGTTTTATAATTCTACAAAACCTATAGATTAAAACTCAATTCACATTAAATCAGTAAATTAAAATAACCACACAAGTTATTTACACCACATACACAACTCCATTTCTAAATAACGGTGCTACACTTAAACGAAAAAAACAGGAATATTTTTTATTAACTAGTAAAAAACCTCACATTTGCTCGCCAAAATAAAAATATTCTATTACAATGAAATCTCCCTACATGATTAAAAATATAACACTTACATTAATCCTTAGTATATTTATAAGCTACACCACAACTGCACAAGTTGGAATTGGCACAACAACTCCTGAGGGCGCGCTAGACATTACAACAGCAAATGCTGGCTTACTTATCCCCAGAGGTAGCTTAGCATCATTAACAGATACCACTACTTTTACAAATCCACAAGGTGGTGGACCAATAACAAGTACTTTAATATATAATAATGGTGCTGGAGGTGTAAATGTTGCTGGTTTTTACTATTGGGATGGAGCAGCATGGGTTATGCTAACAACCAGACCTTCTACAGACTGGACTATTGTTGGTAATACAGGCACAAACCCAACTATTAATTTTATTGGAACTGTAGATGATAATGATGTTTCTTTTAGAAGACAATCTGTTGAAAAGATGCGCTTAAACACTACAGAAACTTCTTTTATGGACAAAGTACAAATTAGAGATGGCGCAGCAAATTCTGGAGATGTATTAGTAGAACTAACAAATTCTAATGATGATGGTATAGTAAACATCTACCAAGATAATGCAGTAAACCATCAAATATCTGGTAACAATACAACAATATTTAATGAATTGGGTTCAGATTTAGATTTAAGAATTGAATCTAACAATAACGAAAACGTAATGTTTGTTGACGCAGGTAACGATGCTGTTATTTTTGGTTCTACTGGAGCCTTATTTGCAGATGGAAATGCTTTTAATACAACTACACTTGCAGCTGCCGATGCCTATACAACAACTATAGATTATGTAGCTGATTTTGATAATGGTCTTTCTAGAGGTACCACTATGGGTTTAGGCTCTATTGAATTTCTTGTAGATGGTGAAGCCGAATTGTACATAAGTGATACTTTTTCTCCTACCCAGCATTTAACATACGATCTAGGTTTTGCTAACGAATGGAGGAATATTTATGCAGGAAACATTTTCACTACTTCAGATATAAATGCCAAGAAAAATATAAAACCGATGACTTATGGTCTAGATGAAATTATGCAATTAAGTACTATTTCATACGAATTAAAAGACGATCCTTTTCAAGAAAACAGAATAGGTTTAGTTGCTCAAGAAGTTAATAAATTGGTTAAAGAGGCTTCAAAAACCGAAACTTATAAAAAGAAGGAGGATGGCACATTTGAATCTGTTAAACTTAAAAATATAAAAGTGTCATACATCTCTTTGGTACCAGTACTTATAAAAGCTACTCAAGAACAACAAGAGCAAATTAAAACTTTAGAAAATCGTGTGAATGAACAACAAAAAATCATTGATGCTTTCGAAGCACGTCTTCAAAAATTAGAAAAAAAATAATTAAGTACTACAAGTACTTTATAAACTTCCAAAACGGCCTTGATTTTAAATAATTAAGGTCGTTTTCATTTCTATAAGCTTCACGTTCAAAAGAGATATTTCTGTAAGCACTATACCAATTTCTGTATTGAACCAACCTTACAATAAACTCAATTAAATACAACGTATAAAAAGGCACAATTAATAGTTCTAATTGCTGTTTTAAATGTATTTTCTCATGATTAATGAGTACTACATCGTTTTTTAGTTTTTTATGTTTCAAAAAAACGAAAGGATAAATAGTAATGCCTGTATACCCTTTAGGTACTAAATATTTAGAAAATAAAATCATTGGTTAATAGCATTCAAAAATCATTCTAATTTACATTATCTTTGCGACAATATGAAAAAAATAATTCCTGTAGAGGAGGGCGACTATTATTTAACCCCAGAAGGTTACCGCTGTTTTACCGAACAATACCATTTAAAAAGAGGGTATTGTTGCGAAAGTGGCTGTAGGCATTGCCCATATGGATATAACAAAAAAACAAACACACAAAAGTAACATTGGACAATTACTTTAAAACATACAAGATATTAATCGCGACGAGCTATCATCGTGCAGACATACGGTACCCATAGTTAATAACTAGATTTCGCAAACTAATTATTAATTAAAAACAAATACCATGTCATTTAAAGAACAAATTTTAGAAGGTATTCCAGACAGTTTACCTAATGTAAAACCATACGACACCTCGATTAACCATGCTCCGAAACGAAAAGCTATTCTTTCTAAAGAAGAAGAAAAGTTAGCATTAAGAAATGCCCTTCGTTACTTCGATAAGAAACACCACAAAACATTAAGCAAAGAGTTTAAAGAAGAACTAGAACGGTATGGTCGTATTTATATGTTTCGTTTTCGACCAGATTACAAAATGTATGCTAGACCCATTAGCGAATACCCTGCAAAGTCTAAGCAAGCAGCAGCTATAATGCTAATGATTCAAAACAATTTAGACTATGCTGTTGCCCAACATCCACATGAATTAATTACTTATGGAGGTAATGGTGCAGTTTTTTCAAATTGGGCACAATATAGGCTAACTATGAAATATTTGGCCGAAATGACAGACGAGCAAACACTTGTGATGTATTCAGGACATCCAATGGGATTGTTCCCTTCGCACAAAGAAGCACCAAGAGTTGTTGTTACTAACGGTATGATGATTCCTAATTATTCTAAACCAGATGATTGGGAAAAATTTAATGCCTTAGGTGTTACGCAATACGGGCAAATGACTGCGGGAAGCTATATGTATATTGGCCCACAAGGTATTGTTCATGGTACAACAATAACAGTTTTAAACGGCTTTAGAAAAATAGGAAAAGCCCCTAAAGGAAACTTGTTTGTTACTTCTGGTTTAGGCGGTATGTCTGGCGCGCAACCAAAAGCAGGAAATATTGCTGGCTGTATTACCGTTTGTGCAGAAGTCAATCCAAAAATAACTCAAGTTCGTTTAGATCAAGGCTGGATTAATGAAAAAATTAGCGACATAGATTTATTAGTAGCTCGCATAAAAGAAGCTCAAAAAAACGAAGAAATTATTTCTATTGCTTATTTAGGAAACATAGTAGAAGTTTGGGAAAAATTTGATGAAGAAAACATCCATATAGACTTAGGAAGCGATCAAACCTCATTACACAACCCTTGGGCTGGTGGTTATTATCCTGTAGGATTATCTTTTGAAGAATCTAACGATATGATGGCAAATAACCCTGAGTTATTTAAAACTAAAGTTCAAGACACTTTACGTCGTCATGCATCTGCTATAAATAAACACACTGCAAAAGGGACATACTTCTTCGATTATGGAAATGCCTTTTTATTAGAAGCTTCTAGAGCAGGAGCAGATATTATGGCAGACAATGGTATCGATTTTAAATACCCTAGTTACGTTCAAGACATTATGGGACCTATGTGTTTCGATTATGGTTTTGGGCCTTTCCGTTGGGTCTGTGCTTCAGGAAACCCAGAAGATTTAGCAAAAACAGATGCTATAGCTTGTGATGTTCTAGAAGAAATGATGACGCAATCTCCTAAAGAAATCCAACAACAAATGGCCGATAATATACAATGGATAAAAGGCGCTCAAGAAAACAAATTGGTAGTAGGTTCGCAAGCAAGAATATTATATGCAGATGCAGAAGGAAGAGCAAAAATAGCAGAAGCTTTTAACCAAGCTATTGCAAAAGGAGCTATTGGTCCTGTTGTTTTAGGTAGAGATCATCACGATGTTTCTGGAACAGACTCTCCATATCGCGAAACATCAAATATTTATGATGGTTCACGCTTTACGGCAGATATGGCAATACATAATGTTATTGGAGATAGCTTTAGAGGAGCAACTTGGGTAAGCATTCACAACGGTGGAGGCGTTGGCTGGGGAGAAGTTATTAATGGAGGATTTGGTATGGTTCTTGATGGTACTAAAGAAGCATCAAAACGTTTAAAATCAATGTTATTCTGGGATGTTAATAACGGAATTTCAAGACGAAGTTGGGCTAGAAACGAAGGTGCTGTTTTTGCAATAAAACGCGCTATGGAAATCGAGCCTAACTTAAAAGTAACATTACCAAACATTGTCGATGATGCCATTATAGACTCGTTATAACCATTAACCGTTTCCCTTTAATATGGAAACTAAAAAAATCATCTATGAGAAAGTTACTTAAAACATTACCCTTTTTATTACTAATAGTAATAGTAAGCTCCTGTACCTCTGTTCGTGTTGTTTCAGATTACGATAAAAATGCAGATTTTAACAATTACAAAACATTTGCATTTTTTAAGACTGGAATTGATAAAGCAGAAATTAGCGATTTAGATAAACGTAGAATTCTTAGAGCTATTGAAACAGAAATGTTAGCTAAAGGATTTACTAAATCTGAATCTCCAGATATATTAGTTAGTATTTTTACTAAATCTAGAGAACAAGTTAATGTGTATAACAATGGTGGTTTTGGTCCTTATGGCTACGGCTGGGGATGGAGTCCTTATTACTGGGGAAATAGTAGTTCTATTAGGTCTACTACAGAAGGTAGTTTATACATAGATTTAATAGATGCTAATAAAAAAGAGCTTATATGGCAAGGTAAAGGTTCTGGAACTCTAGCAAACTATAGAAATATAGATAAAAAAGAAGCTAGAATAAAAGAGTTCGTTGCAGAAATAATGACGCAATACCCTCCAGGAGC
>NZ_JBSHNS010000586.1:0-9018 GCF_053601635.1 Pontimicrobium sp. MEBiC01747 | reverse complement strand
ATATACCATCCTAATTCCACTAGTGAAATAGGAGACTTTGCATCGGGTAAAAAATTTAGTAAGATTTTATCGGATAAATTTAAAGCATTTAATTCCCATTCAATATGCTCTTTCATCTGAAAATCATTAAACTTATTATGCTCTATTCTTGTAGGCTCAAAGAAATGAACTTGACTTCCCATTTCCCTAATCACTTTTTCTCTCCAATTTCCAGCCAAATGATAATCTATACTTCCTGCTAAAAAGTAATATTTTTTGTCTTGTTCTTTTAATGGTAACTTAATTTTTGATGTATAGACTATATTAACTACTCTCTTTTTATTCAGAATAAAATTTTTTATTCAAAATTTGTTCTCGATACAATCCCTATAGCTATCGGGATTACTCGAACTTACATCGATATTAGGTTTTAAATAATTTATAATCTTCTTTTCTTTTTTATCAATCGATACGGACTGTGATTTCGACCTCTTTCCTCTGGATATAAGGTTTGTACTTCATCGCTTTGCCAAATGGTTTTGGTTTCTATATCTAAAGCACTTAGTTTTCCATTAAAGGCGGCTCCTGTATCTATATTCCAAACGCTATTAGCATGTATAGGTTTATCGGAATTATAGCGTAATGTTGGTGTATGCCCTATGTATATTTCTTTGTATAGTTTTAAGCGTTTTGGATATATAAAATCTGACTTTTCTATAGTAACATCCATGGTTACTGCCATTTCCCAAAGGGTTCTATCGAAATAATAATTAGTAGGAAATTTTTCTTGTTCTACGCCATGTAAAGAAGTAAATCCTGCGTGAATATATAAACGGTTTTCGGCATCTATGTGGTAGAGTTTCATACGCTCGAAAAAGTTAAGGTGTTTTAGACGGTCTTCTGCTGTAAAAAGCTTGTAACTTTCCATGGTTTCTTTTCCGCCGTGCGCTAACCAAACGGCTTCGCCTTCTCCTGTTCGTAACCAATCTTCGCACCATACATCGTGATTTCCTTTTATAAAGATGCAATGGTTTTGTTCTGATAATTCTATTAGGTATTGTATTACTTGTGCCGATTCGCTCCAACCGTCTACATAGTCTCCTAAAAATATTAGTTTATCGCTTTTTGTTAGTTGTAAGCGTTCTAAAAGCTGGGTTAGTGCTTTTAATCCGCCATGTATATCTCCTATTACTAATGTTCTCATCTGCTACTCTTTTCTATTTTATGCCAATGGTGTTATATTATACTTGTTTGTTTTGACATTTAATATTTGCTACCATAATTATCTTGTTTTCGATACACCAAATCACAGATTTGGCACTCAAACTGACGATAATTATTTCTTTATTGCACTTTATTATCTTATAACTATTAAAGCGTCACTTCAAGTGAAATCTTGATAAAGATTTTGTATCGAGAAGTGTTAATCTCTACGCTTTAGTTTCATTTCTCATTACTTCTTCAAAGAGCATTAAAAACTCAAAAGCGGTTCCTCGATAGGAATGAAATTGTTTTTTGTCTGCAAAATTTTTGGTAAAACTATTGTCTTCTAAATTAACATCTATAACATGTCCGCCATATCTTAAGGTTTGTTCTACTAGTCTGTTTGGCAAATTGGTTGCTCCCGAACTTCCTAATATCATTAATAGACTGCTATTTTTAGCTAATTTAAGTGTTGTATCTAGTTTAAAGTTTCGTTCATTGTAATATTCATCGAACCATAAAATATTTGGTCTGGTATGGTCTCCACATTCAGGGCAAAATAACAATTGTTTTTCATCGTAAGTTAAATCTTCGTCTATTGCTTTTAATGTAATACTTTCTGGTATTTTATAAACTGTTTTTGTACAATCTGTTGCACATCGCATTTCTCTTAAATTACCATGTATTTCGTATATGTTTTTAGAGTTTGCTCGTTGATGTAAATTATCTATGTTCTGGGTTATTATGTGTGCTCTATTTTTTAATTGTTGTTCTATTGCTACTAATTTATAATGCGCTTCGTTAGGTTTAACTTCGGCAAACATTTTCTTTCTAAAAAACGTGTATTGCCAAACTTCATCTGCATTGTTTGAAAAATGCTTAAAGGTTCCAAAGGATTCTGGTTTATAGTGTTTTGTTCCTTTTATCCATATACCGTCTGTTCCTCGATACGTTGGTATTCCACTTGCTGAGGATATTCCTGCACCTGTTAAAAAGGTGATGTTATTCCTTCTTTCTCTATTTAGTCCTGTTTGTAGTATGTCTTGTATTGTTTTCATTCTATTTTATACATTACATCTGTTCGTAATACATATTTTACACCTTCTAATAATTCTTTGCCTTCGTGTCTGTGCGGATGATGGAATAGTAATGCTGTTCCTTTTTTTGGTGTTACTGTAAATAGTTTTCTAAACTCTGTTTCTCCGCCTTCGAAATCGTCATTTAAATAGATGATTAGCGAAAAGAAACTACAGTCTTTATCGTTTCGTTTATAGCTTCCGTCTCTATGCATTTTAAAGCGTTGGCCTTTGGTGTAACGGTATATTCTAAACATTTCGTTTAGTCCATATCTTGTAAATAAACCCATCTCTTCTGGAACATATTGTTTTACGCGTTGCCAAAGGGTTTCGGCTAAATCGGTATTAAAGAATAGTATTCTATCGTTATTACGCACGCCTTTATTCATCACTTGTACGCCTCCACTATTTATTTTAGCTTCTTCAAATTCTTGGGTGCTACTAAAGGCGATATGTGCATCACATTCTTCTGAAGACAAAAAGTCTTCTACTAAAAATATGGTTGGATGTAATTCTATTTTTTTCATATTCATTTCCCGTGGAAACGGAAATTTTAGTTAGTACAAAATATATTCTGTATTAAACTGTTATACATTTATATTTTAAAATTTGTTCTCGATACAATTCCGATAATTATCGGAATCTCTCGAACTGACGTTACTATTTATTATTATCTATTAAATATTAAACGAGCAGTATTACTATTTTTTAGTGTTCTTGTTTTAGTTTTTAAATGCTATAAATTCTGCTGGTACTGCATCTGTTAACCAAACGCCATTTTCCGATTGATAAAATGTATAGCCTTTATCGTGCATGTCTTTTGCTCTTATGCTTAAAATAATGGCTTGCCCTCTTCTGCTTCCTACTTTTACTGCGGTTTCTAATTCGCTTGTTAGATGTACGTGTTGCCTGCTCATTTTTTGCAGTCCGTTTGTTTTTATAGCGTTTATAAATTTACCTACGGTTCCATGATATAAATACGCTGGTGGTTCTAAGGCATCCAATTTTAAATCTATTGTTGTGATTGAGTGTCCTTGGTTTGCTCTTATTTTTGTTTTATCGTCGTTAAATGCAAAGCGTTTTTTATCGTTTGTTTCTACAATATCTTCTAAATTTTCCTTTGAGAACCTTACATTTCTTTTATTGGCTTTTGTTATTAGTTCGTTGATGTCTGCCCAACCGTTTTCGTCTAATTCTAATCCTATTTTATCTGGGTTATGCCTAAGGATTAGGCTTAAAAATTTACTGATTCGTTTTTTATTTTTGTCATTCATTTTAGTTGATAGGTTTTCCGTTTAATATATCTTTCTGCATTCTTCCTATTGGCATTCTGTATACTGGTATTTTTATATTATAGTGTTTTATGCCTTCTTTTATTTTTTGGTCTATGTCTTTTATATCGTATCTTGAAGAGAAGTGTCCTAGAATTAATTGTTCTATTGAAATATTCGCTACCATTTCTAGCACTTCTTCTAAAGAACTGTGTTTGTTTTTATTGTTTTTTGTTTGTGTTTCTTCCTTAGTTAAAAAGGTGGCTTCGTGTATTAATGTTTTGCAGTTATCATATTTTGAATAATCGAATACTGGTGTGTCTCCCGAATAGATTAGTACATTGATTTCTTCTTTTTCTTTTATATAATTGTCTCCTTTTTCTGCTTTTAATGCTACAATGGCTTTCCCGCTTAAATTGGAAAACTCAGTTTTTAATTTATGCTTGGTTTCTATAACTTTATAGGATAAACTTTTTAATTGTCCTGGCACATCTATATGTTTGTTTTCGAAGCCTTGCACAGAATAACCGTTTTTAATTGTAATAGCTTCTTCATTTTGTAATGGCTTCCAATTGGCTTTATTAATGTGCGGGTCGAATAGTTCTAAGAATGCATTAAGGTGTTGAAACGAGTTCGCATCTTTTGGATAATGAATGTTTAAACTTGTTTTTGAAAACAATTGGTTGTACTGAAACAGTCCTGTTAAATGATCTCTATCGGCATGTGATACAAATACGTTTCTAATTTTTCCTGCTTTTCCTAAAAGGTTAGATACAACGCCATCTCCTGCATCGAATAGTATACCGAGTTCTTCTATAAAGTACCACGTTGCGAATAATGCTGTGGAGTAGCCGTGTAGTGTTAGTTTCATTATATTCCTGCGAAAGCAGGAATATAATCACTACTTTCTTTTTAATTTTGTTATTGTTTCTTTTGTTCTCGATACGATTCCGATAGCTATCGGAATCACTCGAACTGACGTTATAGGGCTATTTTAAAAGTAAAATTGTTGAACTATGATTTTTACGTTATTCAGTTAATAACGCTCTATAACATTCATAATTTTCATCATCGAAGCAAACAAACACTACTTTTTCTATTGTTTCGCTATTGTATTGTTTAACTGTACTTATAGCTATTTCTGCTGCTAATACTTTTGGAAACTTATATATTCCTGTACTTATGTTAGGGAATGCTATAGAAGTTAAACTATTGTCTTCTGCTAGTTTTAAACTGTTTTTATAGCAGTTTGCTAATTGTTCTTTTTTTTCTTCTATTCTACTGCCTTTATTATATACTGGTCCTACTGTGTGTATTACTTTATTGGCTGGTAAATGTCCTGCGGTGGTTATTACTGCTTCTCCTGTTTTACATTTGCCTTGCTTGTTTCTTATAGCTTTACAATCTTCTAAAATAGCTTGCCCGCCAGCACGATGGATAGCGCCATCAACACCGCCTCCTCCTAATAGCGAAGAGTTGGCGGCATTAACGATTGCGTCTATTTCTAATGTTGTTATATCTGCTTTTATTAATTCGATTTTCATCTCTTGTATTTTTAGTTACTTATAAAAAATACTGTCTTCCCATTTTTCAACATTGCTTATCCATTGCTTTGGAATGTTTTCTTCTTTTGAAGACATAATACTTATTCCTCCTGCTATCGCACAAGTTGTATCACGATCTCCTAATGCCGAAACGGTATTCCATAATGTACTTTCAAAATCGTTTATATTATGGTATACATTCCACAATGTTAATGGTACTGTATCTTGTGCCGTCATTTTTGTTCCATTTCCTAACGCTGATACAATTGTTTTTACATGGTATGACTTTGGTAACGTTTTAATTTTAATCAATTTATACTTTAAATCACTTTCTGGCGTATATTCTATAACTTCATTAAGCCAATTGTCTTTATCTGTAAAATTCTCTTCTCTTACACAAATTGCGGTTGCTATTGCTGTACTAATTGCACCTGCTACAGCTTCTGTATGATAATGTGTTATTTCACAGGATAGCTTTGCTGCTTCTGTTACTTTTTTTAAATCATCATTAAAGTAAGCTCCTACTAATGCTACACGCATTGCGCCTCCATTTCCCATAGAGCCTTGACCGTTAAAACTCGCTTTAGAAATCTCTAACCAATTACCGTTTTCTTTTATATTCATTAACTTTCTGTGCATAGATGGCCCGTAACCTCTATGTCTATCGTTAAAATAATTCTCAGCAAATTCTTGAGCTATATAATCTTGGTTAATATCATTAAATTGCTCTAATGATTTTAATAATGGAATAGCCATAATGGTATCGTCTGTATATCTCCATTGCGTTTCTGGAATCTCTTGATTAGAGAGTGCTAATTCTACAATATCTCTTTCTCTAAAAAAACTATCACCAAAGGCATCACCAACAGCTATTCCTGTTAAAGATTTTTGTGCTAATTGTATTCGTTCTGCTTTGGTTATATTTTTCATTTTAATCGTAATCGTTTATTTACCTCATCATTCCTACTAAAATAGGGCTTCTCTTCTGGCACTATTAATTTCTCTAATTCGTTATTTAAAACGTGTTGGTGTTGTGTTCTTACAAATTCTGAAATATCTTCTATTTTAATAATATCTTTTGTTGCATAGTTTACTATTTCCTCGTCTCTAACGCCTATTTGTATTGCTCGGCGTTCTATTTTTGCTCCGTAAGGATCATGGTCTGGATCCCATTGTAAACGTACAGATGAGTTTTTCACTTCGGTTTTCCAATCTTCTAGACTTAGGTATAAGTCTTCTTGAAAATTGGAATACACCGCTTTACTTAAATAGCGTTCAAAGGCTTCTCGTTTTAAGTGTACTGCTAATACGACTTCTTGTCCTTCTTTTGTGCCCCAACCATTTCGATACATCATCCATAAAAAATTGGGTTTTATCCAAGTCATTCTGGTATATTTAAAGTCGCCTCCAAAATATTGATTGCGTACTGCAAAATTACCTTTAGATGGTCTGTATGATTGGTATACTATGATTTCTTCATCATTGTATTGTGCCATGATATAATGTCCTTTCTCTGGCCATTCTTTTAGTTGTTCTGTGTATGATTTTATATTTAGTTTCATGTCATTGCTGCGAAGGCAGGAATCTCGTTTAGATATCCTACTTTCTATTTTTTTAATATTATTATTTGCAACTTATTTAGGTATTAACTCTTTATACAAATATGTCATTCCTGTTGTTGCATTTTCTTTTAAATGTACTGCTCTACCATTAAAATTGAAGTCTGTATCATTTGGGTTTATAACTACCAATGTACATTCTGCCGAGATATTATTTACCAAACCTGCTGCTGGGTAAACTTGCATGGAAGTACCTATTACTATTAAGATATCTGCTTCTTTTACTATTTTTTCAGCCTCTACCATTAAGGGTACATCTTCGCCAAACCAGACAATATGTGGTCTTAATTGCGCATTGTCTTCTGCTTTATCTCCTATATTAATATCTCCATCTTGCGAGTAGATTAATTTAGCATTATTAGAGGATCTTGATTTATTTAATTCTCCATGTAAATGCAACACATTTTTAGAACCTGCTCTTTCATGTAAATCGTCTATGTTTTGGGTTATAATTTGCACGTTATAAAACGTTTCTAAATCTTTTATTAGTTCATGTGCCTTATTAGGTTTTACGTCTTTTAACTGTTGACGTCTTTGGTTATAAAAGTCTAGAACTAATGCTCTATCTTTTCGCCATCCTGCAGGGCTCGCGACATCTTGTATACTGTGATTTTCCCATAATCCATCGCTGTCTCTAAAGGTTTGTATACCGCTCTCTGCGCTTATTCCTGCTCCACTAAGTATTACTATATTTTTCATTTATTTTTTTAATTTTTTAGTTTGCCAATTTGTGACTGCACCAACGGATGCGATGCATTTTTAAATTGACTTCCAATACATACTTTAATCACTTTAATATCTCCAACTATATTTGTATTGAATGTTTCTAAATCTTCTGCTGGCACCCATAATTCGTTATGAATTTTTCCACCTACATTTTCTACTTTATATTTTAAATATTCGTCTTCTGTTATTTTAAATTCTGTTACAAAACCTAAGTAATTTCCAAAAGCATCTTTTGTATTCCATTCTGAAGCTATTTGCGTAGCATATTCTTCATTTAGAACAGGATAGAAAATAGGCTGTTGTTCTAATCTTGGTGGAAAGGTTTTAAAATTACTTTCTGCTATTAAAATCAGTTCTTTCTCTCCTACTGGTCTATATAATGTTACTGTTTTCATTCCTTTATTACTATATCTTTCAACTTCATTTGCTCTACTTCATCACTTTCAATAGTTTTAAAACTATCTGTTGTAAATACTTTAGTAAACTTTTCATTTAAGGTTTTAAATCCTTTATTAAAAATACCGTGACTTACTGCTAGGTATAAATCGCCTGCATTTTTTTCTTTTAGTGCTTCTGCTAAGCCTAAAAATGTACCACCGCCATCGCAAATATCATCTACGATTAAACACGTTTTTCCTTTTAAATCGTCTTCATAAACTTTAAAACCTTCAAGTGTTCCATTCTTTACATTTCTTTTTTTAGAGCATTCTATTACTGGAATGCCTCCTAAATATTCAGACACTTTATAAATTTTCTTTAACGCTCCACCATCTGGTGATACTAAAACAAGGTCTTTTCCTATTGCTTTTATTACTTGTTTTATAAAACTGTGATTGGTTATTACTTCACAATTATTTAATACAGCCGAAGTCACTTCGGAATGCGCATCGAAAACTGTGACTTTGTTTAGCTTTAAATGATTTAAAAGTTCGGCATACACTTTTACAGATAAGGGTTCTCCTTTTACCATAACTCGATCTTGTCTTGCTGCTGGAAAATACGGGATGAATACATTTATCTTTTCTATATAAAAACGTTTTAAAGCATCTATAGCTAAAAGCAACACACCAAAATCGTTAAACGATTGCACTCGTGTGGTTACTGTTACTTCTTTTACAGTAGATAAATCTTCATTTATTTTTATATGTGGTTCTCCTCCTGAAAAGGTAAACGATTGAAACGATATACTATTTTCGGTACCAAAAGGTGTAAATTGAGCATCTAAATTTAAATACATTTGCGTTATTTTTACACAAATGTATATTATAATTATAAAGTGACAAAATATTTTGTGTAAAATTTACACAAACTTTATTTCGAAGTGAAATCCATCCTTGGCTAAAGCCTTGTATTTATTGGTGTTAAAGCGAAATAATTTTGCCGGACGACCGCTTCCTGTTTGACTCATTTTTCCTGTTTCTTCTATAACACCAAAGCTCATTAGCTTTTTTCTGAAGTTTCTACGGTCGATATCTTTCCCAAGAATAGTAGTATATAAGTGTTCTAAATCTGAAAAGGGGAAGGATTTATTTAATAAGTCAAAACCTATTGGTTGGTAGTGTAATTTCGATTTTAATCGTGTTTTTGCTAGGTCTAAAAT
>NZ_JBSHNS010000585.1:0-13320 GCF_053601635.1 Pontimicrobium sp. MEBiC01747 | reverse complement strand
AACCACTACTCTATTATAGATTTCTCAATCTATGATGCTATTCAAGCTGGATTTAATACTATAATTTTTATACTAAGAAAGGAGATTTTAGATGAATTTAAAGATCGCTATGAAAATACATTCGATACTTCTGTTACCATGCATTTTATTATACAAAGCAATGACAACATAACTAATAAATATAACCATCAAAGAAAAAAACCTTGGGGAACTGGACATGCTTTATTAACATTAAAAGACGTTGTTACTAATAATTTTGCACTAATTAATGCTGATGATTTTTATGGCAGATCTGCTTTTGCAACAATGCATGATGCGCTTTTTAATTTTGAAACAAAAAACAGGAATTTCTTTTTAGGTTATGCATTAAAAAACACACTTTCTAGTAACGGAAGCGTATCTCGAGGAGAATGTGTTATAGATAATAATAGCCTATTAATAGATATTACTGAAAGAACCGAAATTAAAGCGCAAAACTCTGGTATTATTACTTATATAGATTTAGATACTAATGAAGTACAATTACCAGCAGAAACGATTGTGTCTATGAATTTTTGGGGATTTTCACCTGAAATATTTAAAATTGCAACAAATCAATTTAATCAGTTTTTAGAGACTCCTAAAATTAAAGAGAGTTCAGAATTTTACATTGCTCAAATTGTTGATTATACCATAAAAAATAATTTAATGACCTTTAAAATGTTATCTACAGCATCACAATGGTATGGCATTACATATAAAAGCGATATCGATAATGTTTCTAACAGTATTTCAGAATTAATTAAACAGGGTGTTTACCCTAAGGAATTATGGTAGCTCTAAAAAACTTACAGGTTATAGCCAATCAATTTAATATTCAATCTGGTTTAAAAAAAATAAAGGCACTTGAATCTGGACATATAAATGACACTTATTTAGTAACTTCAAACAGTAACGAGCATTATGTTTTACAGAAATTAAATGCAACTGTTTTTAAGGATGTAGAAAGTATCATCGCAAATAAAACAGCTGTTAGTGAGCATTTAAAGCAATTAGAATCGTCATACAAATCTGTACGCTTTATAAAAACCATAAATTTAGAATCTAGTTTTAAAGATAGTGATGGTAATTATTGGAATATGATGGAATATATTTCTAATAGTGTTACTCATGACATTGCAACTAATACAAAAATGGTGTTTGAAGCTGGTAAACTCTATGGAGATTTTATTAAACAGACCGCATCTTTATCTTCTAATATTATAAAAGAAACTTTACCCGACTTTCATAGCGTTCCGTTACGTTTTTTACAGTTTGAAGCGGCTCTTAAAAAAGCCTCTAAGGACAATAAAGCCAATGCCCAAAAAGAAATTAATTTTGCTATACAATGCAAAGAAGAAATGATGGAATTAGCTAGGCTAAAAGATAATGGTGCATTTCCTATAAGAGTAACACATAATGATGCAAAATTATCTAATATATTGTTTAACCATAATGAAGAAGGTTTAGCTGTTATAGATTTAGATACAATAATGCCCGGCATTATTCATTTCGATTTTGGAGATTCTATACGCTCTATATGCACTAGTGCTGTTGAAGATAGTGACGATTTTGATAATGTTTCTATTAAACTAGACTACTACAAAGCTTTTTGTGAAGGGCATGCACAATCTACAAAAGGTATTTTAACGCCTCAAGAGATAAATTATTTACCTCTTGGGGTTAAAACAATAATTTTTATAATGGGATTACGTTTTTTAACAGATTACCTTAATAATAATATTTATTATAAAGTAAAATATGCGTCGCATAATTTAACACGCTGTAAAAATCAATTTAAATTAGTTAAAAGCGTACAAGAGCATTACGATAACATTATAGAAATAACGAATAAATGTTATAACTTAAATAATATCTCTTAATACTTCTGCTTTTCTATATTTTTCCCATGTTCCACCTGTAAAATCTGGAATTTTTGTACTTGCGCTTTCATTAGCTACAGATATTTCAGACAATGGTGTTATAGCACTCCACAATACGCTATCGTATAAGTTTATATCTAAAGGCAAGCCTTCGTTTAAACAGCGAATAAGTCTATAAATCATTACAAAATCCATTCCTCCATGTCCAACTGCATTAGCATCTATTTGTGTTTTTAGCTTATTCCATAACGGATGATCGTATTTTTCTCTATAACTTTTATACTCTTCTTCTTTTAACCAATTATGTCCCCAGTATTTTAATTCAGGTTCATTAATAAATAGTCTAGAGGGATAACCTTGGTGTACTGCTTTAGTTCCTGTTAAGGTATTTAATCTGGAATATGGTCTTCCTGTATGTACATCAAACTGAAGCATTATACTCTTGCCTTTTTTTGTTCTAATTAAAGTTGTATTCATATCTCCACAGGCAAATTTAGAGAACTTACTATTTTGCTCTTTTGCAGCCATAGAAAGGCTTTGTTCTCTAGAGCTCATAGACACTAAATGATCGTAATTATCGCCTCTACCAATATCCATATAAAAACTTACAGGCCCAAGACCATGTGTTGTATAAAAGTTACCGTTTCTTTTTTCGTGATGTTTAATACGCCATTGGTCTTCATAATAAACATCATCTAACATGTGTTTTCTTAAATCATGAATGTATGCTCCTTCTGCATGGTTTAAATCGCCAAAGACACCTTGGTCTACCATATTTAAAACCCATAACTCTTCTCCATTAAAGCAACAGTTTTCCATCATCATACAATGTTTTTTTGTACGCTCTGCTGTTTCAATAATTTTCCAGCAGTCTTCTAATGTATAGGCTATAGGTACTTCACAGGCTACATGTTTTCCTTTCTCCATACCATAAATAGACATTTCTGTATGGTATTTCCATGGTGTTGCTATTATAAGTAAGTCTATATCGTCTCTATCTGCAACTTTTTTCCATTCTTCTTCTCCTCCAAAATATAAATCGGCTTCTTTATCTTGAATCTTTTTTAAATAGGTATTGTTTTTTTGAACTTTATCCTCTTTTAAGTCTGAAAGAGCTGCAATCTCGGCAAAGTTATTTTTTATTAAATATTCAAACATTTGAATTAAAACACTTCCTCTATTTCCAAGACCTATTATACCAACTCTAACCTTACTAATAGGGGCTGCTTTTAGGTTTACGACAGCGCCTGTTGCTTTGCTATTTAAAAGTAAAGCATTTGCTTCTTCTTTATCTATAATAGTCTCGTCTTTGCAGCTACTTAGTACAGGGGATAGCCCTAAAAACAAGCTTGCTCTTGCACTTAAATTTAAAAAGGATTTTCTATTCATAATATCTTTAGTTTTAAGTAAGGAAAGTTATTAAAATAAAACTACTTCTTAAAATAAAAGATTATGAATACTTAATATCTAGAAAAAGGCTTAATTAACTTCTTCTCTTATGCATTTAGATAATGTTGCTTCGTAAATAGCTTCATATTGTGGTACTATTTGAAGAATATCAAATTTAGCTGCTTGTGCTTTTGCATTAACTTTAAACGTTTCGAGTAAGTGCTCATCTTTAAGAATGTTTATTGCATTTTTACTCATAGCTTCTATATCTCCTACATCGCTTAAAAAACCTGAGAATCCGTTTTCATTAACTTCTGGTATACCTCCTGTATTACTAGATATTACAGGAACTCCAGATGCCATAGCTTCTAATGCAGACAACCCAAAACTTTCGGTTTCACTTGGTAATAAAAATAGGTCTGAAAAACAAAGAATACGGTCAATCTCATTACTATTTCCAAAAAACACAACTTTGTTAGATATGCCTAATTCTCTACAAAGTCTTTCTGCTGGTTCTCGTTCTGGTCCTTCTCCAACCATCATTAACTTGGCAGGGATTTCTTGCTGTATTTTATAGAATGTATTAATAATATCTGGTATGCGTTTTACTGGCCGCATATTGCTAATGTGTGTAATAATTTTTTCATTATCATTAGCCATCATACCACGTTGACAGTCTGTAAAACCATGTTTAAATTTCTTTAAATCTATAAAATTAGTTATTACATTAATGTCTTGTTTTATATCAAATAAACGTAAAGTATCTTCTTTTAAGCTATGAGAAACTGCTGTTACTGCATCAGATTTATTTATACTGAATGTTACTGCTGGTTTATAGAACGGATGGCTTCCTACTAAAGTTATATCTGTACCGTGTAATGTTGTTACTATTGGTACATATATATTATCTTCTCTCAACATTTTTTGAGCCATATATGCCGCATAGGCATGTGGTATAGCATAATGTACGTGCAATACTTCTATTTTATGAAGTTTTACCATATCTACCAACTTACTCGACAAAGCAAGTTCGTACGGCTGATAATGGAATAAAGGATACTCTGGTACATTAACCTCGTGGTAGTGTACATTGTTTCCTAATAATTCTAATCGAACAGGTTGATTATAGGTTATAAAATGAATGTTGTGACCTCGTTTAGATAGTTCTAATCCTAATTCTGTAGCTACAACTCCACTACCTCCAAACGTGGGGTAACATACTATTCCTATTCTCATGTTTTTTATTACTGTGTTTTTTTGATTGATTATATTTTATTACAGTTTATTCTATAATGGCATCATAGATAGCCGCTTGAATGTCTGTTCTTATATTTTCTCTTAATAACCTATTTTTTCCTTTAGATGTTGGGTATGTTCTATTTGCTAAAAACACATATACCAATTCTTGTTCTGGGTCTGCCCATGTATAGGTTCCTGTAAAACCTGAGTGACCAAAACTCGTCATAGATACACAGCCGCAAGTTGGTCCTTCTTCTCCTAACTGAGGTTTATCGAACCCAACTCCTCGCCTCACTTTCTTACTGCAATAATAACAAGTGTTAAACTTATTTATTGTTTCGGTTTTTAAATAACGCTTACCTCCATAATATCCTTTTTGCAAGTACATTTGCATGATTTTAGCAATATCGTTAGCGTTACTAAAAACCCCAGCATGTCCTCCTACACCGCCTTGCATTGCTGCTCCCATATCGTGCACGTAACCGTGTACTTTTTGAAATCTATAGTAATCGTCTATCTCTGTCGGAACTATATGCTTATTACTTACATTTTTGTATGGATTATATACTGTATAATTTGCGCCTAGAGATTTATAAAAATGATCTTGCACTAATTCATTTAATGGTTTATCGTAATGTTTTTCTATATAACGCTTTAAAATATAATAAGGTAAGTCGCTATAACGGTAACGTAAACGGCGTAACAAATCTGTATCTTTAATTAGTTTTGGTATAGAATCTTGGTAATCGCTACGCATGTATAGATTATTAGCCACTTTTACATTAAACTTTTTACTTTTAGTTTTACTGTAATATTCTGGAGATGGTTTTTTGGTTACAGAGTCTAATGTTGCATAATAAAATGGAATCCAAGGTTTTAGTTGTGCATAATGCGACAACATTTTCTTTATTGTAATATCCTTTTTATTCGATTCTTTATATTCTGGTAGTATTGTTGATAATTTAGTATTTAATGAGACAATGCCTTTTTCTTCTAATTCCATTAATAATGGTAATGTTGCTACAATTTTAGTTAAAGAGGCAATGTCGTAAATGTCATTGTACTTTACATTTTCACTATTTTTATCATACGTATGTTTTCCAAAGTTTTTATTGTAAATAACTTTCCCTTTTCTTGCTATTACTAATTGAATTCCTGGTGTCATTTTTGCATTTACGGCATAGTTAGCGATAGAGTCTATTTTTTTTAGCTTTTCGGAGCTAATCCCTACGCGTTCTGGTACAGTATAGCCTAATCGTTGAATTGCTGTGTTATGTATTCCTTCTCCTTCTTTAAAATATTGTCCTGCTGATACTGGTAGGTTTCCTTTAGAGGCTAATGCTCCAAAAATAATTTGTGCCGATTTTTCTTGTGCTATTTTACTGTTTTGATAGCTTACTATTACACTTTCTATGTTTGTAATTGTTTTAATATCTAGCAGCGCATAAGGTTTTGCAAAAACGTTTAAAATAACATTATTTGTTCTTGCTATTTCGTATAACCATGTTAACTCTTTATTAGAAAATTTATGATCTTTCCATGGGTTTGCATTAGATTTATGATACCCAACAATAACCGTATTATATGCTCGTAGACGTGCTATTAATTCATCTAAATTATCTGCTTTTATTTCGTGTATTTCTGTATAATTTTTAAGTGTTCTTAAAAACGGTTTACCATCATCGTCCCCTAATTTAACATAGGCAATTTTTTTAGTTTCTAAATGACGTAAAGGCAATACTTGGTTAGAGTCTTTTACTATTGTAATAGCATTTTCCATTAGGGTTTCGTAAAGGATATCGTCTTTTGCTCTATTTAAATCTTTTACTAAGTTATGGATTCCTATTGGAGAGTATTTATTTAATCCTACTTTATATTTTGCTTGTAATACTTTTTTTACGGAGTGTGCTAAACGGTCTTCGGTTATTGTTCCTTTATTATATGCTTCGGTAAGTTTTTCTATACCTATGGCTACATTACTAGACATTAACATTACATCGTTTCCTGCCAAAAAGGCCACTAAATCTATATCTCCTGGTTTGCTAAAATTAGACGCTCCTTTCATTGTTAATGCATCTGTAAAAATAAGCCCTTTAAATCCTAGACGTTCTTTTAATATAGTAGTGACTATGTTTTTAGATATTGAAGATGGGTAACCATCTCTAGGTTCTAAACTTGGTATATTTAAATGCGCTACCATAACGCTAGACAAGCCTTCTTTTATTAATTTTTTATACGGGTATAGTTCTACTGAGTCTATTCGTTTTTCATCGAAATCTACCGTTGGCAATGTTTTATGCGAATCTGCAGAGGTGTCTCCATGTCCTGGAAAATGTTTTGCATTAGCTAAAACGCCAGTGCTTTGCATGCCTTTCATAAATGCTAATGCTTTATTGGTTACATTGTCTCTGTCCTCTCCAAAAGAACGGTTCCCAATTATTGGGTTTTTTGGATTGGTATTAATATCTACTACTGGTGCAAAGTTAAAATGAACTCCTAAACGTTTGCAATGCTCTCCTAACTGCTTCCCCGTTTGTTCTATTAGTCTATTATCTTTTATAGCTCCCAACGTCATATTCCATGGAAAAGAATATGTAGAATCTAAACGCATACTTAGCCCCCATTCTGCATCCATACCTATTAATAATGGTATTTTAGAAACTGCTTGTAATTTGTTATTTAATCTTGCTTGGCGAACTGGGCCTCCTTTTGAGTAGATAATACCCCCTATTTTATGGTCGTTGATAAGTTTTACTATTTTCTTTTTTTCTTGAGGTGTTTGACTAGAAAAAACCTGAACCATGTATAGTTGCCCTATCCTCTCTTTTAACGATAGTGAATTATAAACACTGTCTACCCACTTTTTTTGACCTTCAACGTCTTTTGCTAGTAATGGATTATTTGTAGTTTGAGCATAGAAAGTGCTCGTTATTAAACTGAAAAATATAAGAAAAAATAATTTGCGCATAAATAATAGGGTTTAATAGTTGTTCTATTAGTATTTACAACTAAAAACTATGCCAAATTAGTATATTTCCTACGATAATTAAAGACTTTAAGATAGTTTTATAAAGAAGTAATTAACCAATGTAAAGTTTTATACACGATTATGCGATTTTAGATACAATTTGCGTAGCTTCTGTATACATTTTCTGTATTAAATCTGTTTGTTAGTTCTGTTAAACTAATCTTTTTTATATGCTATACCTAGTCCGTTTAAAGGTTTTTCACCCTCTATTATTAAGTCGTTTGAGAGGTTGTGCTTTGTTATAAAACTAATAACTCATTCTTTTCGATTTTTTAAACTCAAATTAGCTGACAATTAGCTATTTAGGTTCTATTAAAATCAAAATAGCCAAACTCAATATTAAAATAATACCGTTTTTGGCTATTGTTATTTTTAATTTAAAAAACGATTATGCCAGCTCTCGCTAGCTGGTACTTCCCAGTTTTCTTTTAACTCGGCAATGTTTGTAACTAGATTATTGAATACTATTGTTTTTTTAGAAACTGCTTTTTGCTTAGCCATTGTTCTAAAATCTGTTAATGTTTTATGGGCTACAAATTCACCTTGCTTGTAAGAGACATTCATTTTATCCATTAAATCAACATTATATGCTTTTTCTAACTCTTGAATAAAATGTACAGAAGCATCTATAGAACAACCTGTTGCTGCTTGTATATCTTGGTCTAAAGCGATTATTATAAATCGTTTATATCTAATTTCGTATCCTGCTTTTAAGTCGCTACCATGAGCTGTCCAATTAGTAATAAATATATTAAGTTTTTCTTTTATTTCTTCTAATTCAGCTTCTGAAAATGAACGATTGGCTTGGTAAATCCAGACTCTTGACGTTTCTGGTAAAGTGTTAAATTCTACTAACATATATATTGTGCTGTATTTTTAAATTGTTTGTTGTACAAAAATACGATTTTACATCCAATCTAACCGTTGAGATTCTACCTTATACAATAAGTAATCTGCTATTGTTTTTGCTTGTTGCGCCTTAACATAAGGAATAGTTATTGTTTTTGATGATGTTGCAATTTTTACAGATGCTATATATCTACGTTTTTGAAAAATACTTTGTACAATACTTACAGTTTGTATTTTATGAATTTCTAACAGCTCTATACTAGAACTTAATATGCCTCCACTACCTACAGATAAATAATTGTCGTCCATAGTATAAAATGCTTTGTTGTATCTAGATTGTATTGCTAATATTAGGTATGGAATAAATAGTAAGTTAACCAACCAAAAATAGATTTCAAAAAAACTAAAAGCTAGTGCATTAATGATAATTAAAACAGGAATTGTTTTTAAAATTAAAATTCTTTTATAATACCATTCTGGTTTATAGCGCTGCAAATCCTTATTAAATGCACTATATAAACGTTGCACTAAATAATCTATTTGTGCTTTTCCTAATCCTATAATTGAAAAATGTTTCTGTTCTTTTTTTGCAACCATGGCTTGTTTAAAGTTCATGGTGTGTAATCCAAGATATTGCTTTACTTTATTTGTTGTAATTTGAATATTTTGTATTCTAGATGGTGTAAGGTTTAAAGATACTTTATTTAATAAGCCTTTTGTTATTTCTATACTTTTGTTATTGTCAACAACTTTTAGGTTATAATTAACAATTACAGTTTTTATTAGTGATACTAAAAAAGTGGTAATTACTAAAACAATTATAATAAAAGAGTTAAACAGAAGCATTTTTAGAAACGAGCTTTCATCCATTTTAAACCATTCTCCAAAATAATCTTGCCAATCCAATTGCTTTACAAAATCTTTAAAATTAGTATAAAGCCCGCCTATAAAGGCTACAATAATAAAGAAACTCTGTAAATGATTTTGACTAATACCTTCTAGTAATAGTTTTTTTATAGAGGCTTCATAAAACACATTATTTTTAGCGCTTTCTCTCTCTTGGGGTTCAACAATTTCTGTATCTATTATTTTAGAGTTTAAAAATAGGGCTTCTTTTAATTGTAATGCTTTTTTACGTTGTAATGCTGCTATAGAAATCTCTGTACTATTGTCTCCTGCTGTTTCTATATTTACTTGTACTACATTTATTAATTGCTGAAATATATTTTGTTTTATATATACGTTTTGAATTTTTGATTTTGGTATTAAAATGGTTTCTTTTTTTAAAATACCAGTAGATAAATGGAAATCGTCCTTAGAAATATAAAATGTAAAGTTTAAGTATTTTAAAATTGCCTTAATTAACATTATTAAAATAACACCTGCAAATAGTAGCATTATACGGTTTTTTGAAAACCCAAAGACACTGCCTTTTTGGAATAGACTGTACGTAAATACAAGCAGTAACGTAATACTCTTTTTTACAAATTTATAGGTATTAAGTACAAATAATACTAGAATTCCTTTAACAGATTGCCGGCTAGGGTTACTAAAATCAAAGTCATTCATTTAACTTACTTGTTATATGATCGTTTAATCTATTAGCAACATCTATTGGTAAGCCTTTTATAGATAAATCTTCTCCTGA
Organism: Pontimicrobium sp. MEBiC01747; assembly: GCF_053601635.1. Lineage (NCBI taxonomy): Bacteria > Pseudomonadati > Bacteroidota > Flavobacteriia > Flavobacteriales > Flavobacteriaceae > Pontimicrobium > Pontimicrobium sp. MEBiC01747. The sequence goes on along the minus strand of NZ_JBSHNS010000585.1, from coordinate 3,266 downwards.
GTCTCCTGCAGAATAGATATTAAGTGTTGCTAAATTTAATTTTCTTGCTAAAAAGGATCTAGAAATTTCAATATGTTGTATTCTAATAAATGGTAATGTAGTAATCTTGTTTACCAAAAGCCCTTTAGTGTATATTATATCGTGTTCTCTTAAGGCATAGCCTCGTTTAGAAAATGCTAAAATGGTTATAATGCTATTTATAAGAAAGGCTGCGCTAATAGCAATTATCACGGGTATAAAAGAAAACTCTATTTCTTTAAATTTTGGAGATTGTTTTAATACAAAAAGTACCATTATTATAATAGCGTATATAATTACTCTATTAAATAATAGTACTTTTAAATATGTTTTAGAAACAGGTTTATATGTTATAGATTCTAGTGTTGGTAACTCGTCTATATTTATCTGTTCGTTTTTAAACATTCATAATTATTTAAAATATTTAGGTACCGTACACCTACTTTTATAAATCTTTTGCATTAGCAATTAATTCTGCAATATCCATGACTTCAATGTCTCCTTCTTTTTCTTTCCCTTTTACTCCATCTGTCATCATTGTATTACAAAAAGGACAACCTGCTGCTATAATTTGTGGTTTAGTTTCTAACGCTTGTTCTGTACGTTCAATATTAATGTCCTTATCTCCTTTTTCTGGCTCTTTAAACATTTGCGCACCTCCAGCTCCACAGCATAAGCCTCTAGATTTGCAGCTTTTCATTTCTACTAGTTCTGCATCTAACTTACGTATTAAATCTCTTGGAGCTTCGTATACATTATTTGCACGACCTAAATAACATGGGTCATGAAATGTTATACGTTTTCCTTTAAACTGACCACCTTCTATAGTTAACCGTCCGTCATCCAGTAATCCTTTTAAAAACTGTGTATGGTGAACAACATCATAGTTACCACCTAATCCAGGGTATTCATTTTTTAATGTGTTAAAGCAATGTGGACATGCTGTAACTATTTTTTTTATTTCGTAAGCATTCATTACCTCGATATTAGTAACGGCTTGCATTTGAAATAAAAACTCGTTTCCTGAACGTTTCGCTGGGTCTCCTGTACAACTTTCTTCTGCTCCTAAAACAGCAAATTCTACATTTGCCTTATTTAACAATCTTACAAACGCTTTAGTTATTTTTTTAGCTCTATCATCAAAGCTTCCAGCACATCCTACCCAAAATAGTACTTCTGGTTGTTTGCCTTCTGCCATAAACTCCGCCATTGTAGGCACCTTTAGTTGTTCGCTCATGATTTGTTAATTAGTTTTTGTTTGTTTTTTACTCTCTAACATTAAATTTTGATTGTATGCTTTAGCATTTTCAAGAATTTCTACCGATAATATTTGAAAAAATATTGGTGAGTCTGGATCGTAATTTAATGTCTTCCACGACTTGTTTGTTGAATCGTCTTTTATAAAAATGATTAGTCTATCTTTCATTAATACATTCAATGTATTGGTTGATAAAAATTCTACATCCATACCTTGAATTTTCATCATTTTCTTCATTGTCTCTTTTTGCTCGTCTGAAAACGTCTTATTATTAAACGTCATTTTCATTTTTAAATCGTAAGATAAAAAAGCATAGTCTGCTTTAGTTTCTTCATCTTTATATACGTCAGACAATTTATAATTAGGAATCTCATTAGGGATTTCTATTGCAAATTCATCGTTACCCTCAAACATTGATTTTATAATAGGCAACATCGATTCTTTTGGAACTATTTCGAAAAGTTTTGGGTAAGTCATGTCTAATAAAGTGTCAAAATCTTTATTATTTACACTCTCAAATATTTTTATTGCAATTGTATCTAGTTCCTGTGATGCTTTATCATCTTGAGCATAAAGCTCTGCAAAGCCTGTAACTAAAAACAGGGTAACAATTAATGTTTTTATTATATTCATGAACTTACTTTAATTAGTCTTTTTGGGAGTCATCAAAAACTTGAATCGTCACATTTTTATCTACTAAATCTGTAAATTTCCCTTTATATCTAGTCGCTTTTACTAAATGGTTATCTATCCAATGGTAATTACCTCCTCTAGGTTTCCCCATTAATAAGCTATGGAATTTAAATCCATGCTTGTTTAACCAATCTGTAGTAACAGCACGATGTTCTTCTGTTCTAGAGGTAAAGAAACAAATCATGTGTCCTTCATCATACCATTTGTTACATGTTTCTAATGCGTCTGGGAATGGTTCGCATGTAACCATACGTTCTGGCTCTTCGTTAGGTACATCTTCTGTAATTGTGCCATCTATATCTACTAGGTAGTTTTTTACTCCTTCTGGTAATACTGGGCTAATTTTTTCTCCAGCTTCAACTTTTTCGTGTAGTAGTTTATCTGCTTCTTCGCGTTTCATTCCTTTAGTTTGATGTTTATCTTAGTCTCTTTGGTTATAGATTTAAAATCTTCTTTAGAGATTCTTATATATATAGCTAATCGTTTTTTTCCGTTCTCTAATTTATTTTCAGGATAATATTTTTCTAAATCTGCTCTTCTTAAAGCTTCTTCTCCTATACTTTTTGTTTGTTGTTCTGTACAGTAATCGCAAAATACTTTTTTAAGCTTTATATTTGTCGCTTTACTATTCTTATATGCTATTTCTGTATAGACTTTTATTTGAAGAGAATCTTTTTTATAGGATTGCGCAAACATTGTATTAAGTCCTAGACCTAGCAATATAAACAGGGTACTGTATGTTATTTGAGTTTTACTCACTTGTTTTATTCTAATTAAAACAAACAACATTGTTACAACTTATAATAATTGTATTAAATGTTATAGTAATCATTAAAGCTTTTATAGGTAATGAGTACAATAACAACCAATATTTATTCGTCTTTCCAATTTAATCTATCCATCTGGTTATATGGCCATGGCGCTCCATTATTTTCAATATTTGTCATCATATTGTTTAATTCCATTGGGGCTGCCGATTCTTCCATTACCAAGTAACGGCGCATTTCCATAATAATATTTAGTGGGTCTATACTTACTGGGCAAGCTTCTGTACAGGCATTACACGATGTACACGCCCAAAGTTCTTCTTTTGTAATATAATCGTTTAATAGCTGCTTACCATCATCTTTAAACTCTCCTTTATTAGCATCAATATTTTTACCAACTTCTTCCAAACGATCTCTTGTATCCATCATAATTTTACGAGGAGATAGTTTTTTACCTGTTTTATTAGCTGGGCATTCGCTAGTACAACGTCCGCATTCTGTACATGTATATGCGTTAAGTAGGTTTACCC
>NZ_JBSHNS010000584.1:0-1944 GCF_053601635.1 Pontimicrobium sp. MEBiC01747 | reverse complement strand
AAGATTAGATAACTAAGAAAAGTATACTAATGAAAAAATTAAATAATATTGGTCTCGACCCTAAAAAGACTAGTGAACTAGCCATACTACTAAATGATTTGTTAGCTAATTATTCGACGTTTTATCAAAATGTTCGTGGTTACCATTGGAATATCAAAGGAGATAAATTTTTTGAGTTACATATAAAATTTGAAGAATTATATAACACTCTTTTTATTAAAATTGATGATGTAGCTGAGAGGGTTTTAACATTAGGTCATATACCAAACCACAAATATTCAACTTACTTAAATGAAGCATCTATAAAAGAAACCAATGAGGTAACAGATCCTTATAATTCTGTTGCCCAAATTCTGGAAGCTTTTAAAGTGTTACTTACTAAACAACGTCGTATCCTGTCGCTTTCTGCAGAGATTGAAGACGAAGGTACTAATTCGCAGATGAGTGATAATATAAGAGAACAAGAAAAACTGGTCTGGATGTATTCTTCTTTTTTAAGTAATAAATAATTTAATCTCAAAAAAATGAAATCAAAAACACATATCGCATTGGCTATAATAAAAGGGCTAGCTCTTATCGCTTTGGGTATTCTAGTAGTTATAAAACCAATGGAGACAGTAACTGTCTTAACTTTATATTTTGGTGTAGCACTAGTGGTAAGAGGTACATATTTATTAATTACAGGCTTTAAATTGAAAAAAGAAAACAATCGAAAAAGCTGGATAGTACTCAATGGGATAATGGATGCTGTTTTTGGTTTGATACTTTTAATTCATCCAGAAATATCTTTAAACATACTTTCATTTATAATTGGTTTTTGGGCTATTATGAGTGGGTTATTAGAATCTGCCATAGCAACGACTCGCAATTTCAAAAAATCTTGGCCACAATTTCTATTTGGAAATGTAATCTTCATTTTTGGATGGTTAGTTCTATTACACCCCTATATTTCAGGAATTATACTTTCAGATTTATTTGGTGGTCTTCTCATATTTATGGGGTTAGGCTACATATTATTATCAATAGCATTTAATCGATTTTTTAACATATAATTAAAATACGCACTTATGAAAAATATTCTTATCCCAACAGACTTTTCAGAAAATGCATATAATGCAATAAAATATGCCATTCATCTTTTCGAACAGGAAAAGTGTACATTTCATTTCCTACACACTTATACACCAACAGCTTACGCATATGATTTTAACGCTGGCACTGGCTTAATAAGTGTAGAATCATTAAAGAACGAGATAGATTTGGTGTACCAAGACTCTCAAGACAAATTGCGCAGATTGTTAGAGCGTATTATTGAAAATTATCCAAACGATATTCACGAGTTTAACACCATTTCTGCATATAACATTCTAACGGATGAAATTAACACACAAATTGAAGAACGAAACATTGATTTAGTAATTATGGGCACACAAGGTGCTACAGGCGCTCAAGAAGTTTTATTTGGAAGCAATACTTTGTATGTAATGCGTAAAGCAATGTGTCCAGTTTTAGCAATACCTGAAAGTTTCCATTTCAAATACATAGACAATGTATTATTTCCAAGTGATTACAAACACACCTATACAAAAAAAGACGTCCAATCTATTATTGAGCTAGCAGCTTTAAATGAAGCTACGGTTCATACACTTCATATTTCAAATGAAATCGAATTATCTAAAGTACAACGCGAAAACCGAGACAAGATAAATGAATATTTCCGAAATATTAAACACGATTTCAAAGAAGTAGCAGACGAAGACGTTCCAGATGCTATTGCTCACTATATTAGTAATAACCATATAGAGTTATTAGCAATGACAAGAAGAAAACATTCTTTTTTAGAACGTTTGTTATTTAAACAAAATATTAAGGTTATTGGTCTGCATATTAAAATCCCATTTTTAGTGATTCCAGTAAATTGAAAATTATGTTTAAGGTAGAACA
>NZ_JBSHNS010000583.1:0-13104 GCF_053601635.1 Pontimicrobium sp. MEBiC01747 | reverse complement strand
TTCAACACGTCTATCTTCGCTAGCATCGCCACCTAGATTATATTGTCCTTTCATACCTTGGTATCTTATACGTCTTGCATCTACACCATTTTTTACTAAATAATCACGAATATATTTAGCTCTTACTGTAGATAAATTAAGTTTTCCTGTTTCCTTGTCTTTAGATTCTCTTCCGTTATCTGTACAACACACATGGCCGTTAATTGTAAAAAAGATATCGTCTCTTTTTACTAAAAAAGCTGTTAATTCTTTTAAAGTTTCTACAGATTCTGGTGTTAAATAGCGTAACCCCATTTTAAACTTTAATCCGTTTAAGTTTATTAAGTCTCCGGTTTTAAGATCTTCTCCGTAAAAAGAACCAGCAATTAGTTTTTTTGGTGCTATAACTATAGTTACTTTTCTGTTTAATGTTCTTAATTCGTTAAATAAAGCTTGTTCAGAAGTTGTTAAAGCTATTTCTCCTTTTCCATTAGTTTTAACAATCTCTGGCTTTTTATCGCTATTTCTGTAATCTGCTATTATATTTCTAATAGCATTAGCTCTTTTATTAGATAACTGTTGGTTGTATTCAGTACTACCTCTATCATCACAAAAACCAATTATAGACATTCTTTCTATATCTATAGATTCTGTTGCTTTAATGAAGTCTAATAGTTTTTTAAACTCTTTTGTAGTTAAAGCATATTTATCTGTATTAAAATAAACCTCATGACTTAAAGTAACATTGTCTTTTTCTTTAAGTTTATCTTTCTTAATACCACTGGCAGCTAGGGTAATATTTAGCGATAAAATAGAGATTAATAATAAGGCAAAATGTTTCATTATTTCTTTTAATTTGTTTGGGCGCCGCAAAGCTATGGCGATATAAAGAAGTGGCGAAACATTTTAGTTAACTTTCAAATATTTTTGGTTTAAGTGCATGACTTAGGATAAGTGGTAAACTTCTTACGATAAAAGACTATGCTAGTTATCTGTTATTATTAACATTTTATAGATAACTTAAATTTGGAGTAAAAAAAAGCAGCTAAATTTAGCTGCTTTTTACTGTAATATTTTATACTAGAATTTAGTTTTTCTTACCAACATAAGTAACTAAAATTTCAACTCTACGGTCATTTTTTGCTGGTCCACCAAGCGGAAATTTACGTCTTAGCCCAACATATTTCATGCGTTTTTTATCTACTCCTTTTTTGGCTAAGTAATTATAAATGTATTTGGCACGTGCTACAGACAAATTACGTTTTCTTGTTCTTTTATCTACAGCATCTCTACTCATTTGTGTACAACATACATGACCTTGAATTGTAAAATAAATGTTATCGTGTTTTACTAAAAGCTTAGCTATTTTTTCTAATGTTTTTTTAGATTCGGCAGTTACATAACTATAACTGGTTTTAAAGTATATTTTATCTAAACGTATTTTATCTCCTTTTTTAATGGTACCATTTTCTATATCGTCTGTAGTTTTTGGACCATTGTTTACAACAACCTCTTCCGCTTTATCTTCATTTTCTTTTGGTTGTTTTGTAGTAACAATAATTTCTACTTTCCTATTTAATCCTCTTATTTTATGAACCTCTGTTTCGTTTAATATCTTTAAAAGAATTTCTCCTTTTCCGTTTACGTTGGTTATTAAGTCTGGATCTATACCATAACCCGAAAACAATTCTTTTATTTTATCTGCTCTGTTTTGAGAGAGTTCTAAGTTATATTGGTCTGTACCACGATCATCACAAAACCCGTATATAGATATTTTTTCAATGTCTATATCATCTAAAGAAGAAATAAATAAGAGTAATCTATTTTCTTCGGTTAATGGTACAATGTATTTATCTGTATCAAAATAAACATCATGTGTAATTTCTTCTTGCGAAAAAGTAATATTAGAAATTAATAATAATATAATAAGTAGTCGTTTCATAATTATCAGTACAGCATTAAATATACCAAATTTTAAATAGGGCTATAATTTTATAAGGGTTATCTTAAATATTTATTGTAAATATTAGGGTTAGCTAGTATTTCTGTTGCTTTTTTTATTTCTGCATTGTGTATTTTGTAATAATCGTATAAACCTTCTCTATAAACATAACGTTTAACAATTTCGTCAGACAATAAACCCATTAACTGTGTTTTATTTTCATCTATAGCGAGAAGTTTTGATTTATTTAAGTTAGATATTAAAGTATTATAATCTTTTTGGATGTCGTCGTCTAGCTTTTCTGTTTTAGCAACTTTTAAAACTTTAGATAGTGATTTTTCTGTATCAGTTTCAAAAGAAAAATCGCTAGTTTTTAAATATTTTTTAAAATTAGAAAAATCGCTATCTGTTAATTTAAAGGTGTTAATATCTTCTATTTTATGGCTGTAATAGTATTTAGTAGCATAATCGAAAATACTTTGACTATTAAGAACCGCTTTTGTAATAGCAGAGTTTTTAGAGTAAGCCAATACCTCATCTGGGAATACACCACCACCATCAAAGACTTTTCTACCATTTTTGGTTTTAAATTCTTTATAATCTTTTTGTTCTACACGTACTGCATTTCCTTTTTCATCTTTATTCCAGTAATCTAAGGCTTGAATGCAACGACCAGACGGTGTATAATAACGAGAGATAGTTACTTTTAGTTGAGTACCATAGGTAAGTTTTTTAGGGCGTTGTACTAGTCCTTTACCAAAACTTCTAGCTCCTACAACTACAGCTCTGTCTAAGTCTTGTAACGTTCCAGAAACAATTTCACTTGCAGAGGCACTACCACCATTAATTAAAACAACTACAGGAATTTTTGTATCAATGGGGTCTTTTTTAGTGTAGTAAGTTCTATTGTATTTTTTAACTTTAGATTTTGTGGTAACGACCAATTGGCCTTTAGGTACAAATAAGTTTACCACATTTACAGCTTCGCGAAGTAAACCTCCAGGATTTCCTCTTAAATCTAAAATAATACGTTCTGCACCTTGCGCTTTTAAATCTTTTAAAGCATAGCCTGTTTGTGCAGAGGCTTTTGTATTGAATTTTTTAAGAACAATGTACCCTGTTTTTTCATCTACCATAGAAAAGTGTGGTACTGCGTCTATTTCTATTTCCGAGCGTTTTATTGTAGCTGTATATTCTTTACCTTGTCTTACATAAGTTGCAACAAAAGAAGAGTTAGGTGTACCTTTAAGTAAGTTTGAAGCATCATCTTTATATGTAGAAATGAGTACACCATCTATTTTAATAATTTCGTCTCCTGCTTTTAAACCTGCTTTATCCGCAGGATAATCTTTATAAGGTTCTATAACAACAAGTTTATCTTTAAGCGTTTTTATTCTGGCACCAACACCTGTGTAATCTCCAGTACGTTTTATGCGTTCGGCTTCAACATCTTGCTCATTATAAAAACGAGTGTAGGGATCCAATTCGTTTAGCATATTTTTAATGGCATTATCCATTAAATCACCCGGATTGGTTTCGTCTACATAATTCATGTTGAGTTCTTTAAATAGCGTTGTAAATATTTCTATTTGCTTAGCAATTTCAAAGAAATCGTTATTATACTTAGTAAAAGCTGTTCCTGTAAATAATATAGTAACAGCAAAAACAGGAATAATAACTTTTCGTTTTAAAAGTGTTTTCATGGTGTATTTGTTTAATAAGCAAGATGAAGATTCTTAAATTGAATTTATCTTAAAAAACGCTTAAAATTCATCTTAATTAAGTAATTCTAAATTATTAGTAACATTTGTTATTTTGGTAATTTAGAAATACGGTCATTAAATTTAATAAATAATGCCTTCATTTTTCTGTTTATAGTTTCAAAATCTGGCAGCTCTTTATTAATATATAAAATCATAAACGAATAATTAGTTATGTTGTTGTCTAACAATAGTGTTTTATTAAGCCTGTAAGCCTCACGCATTAAGCGTTTTATTCTAATACGGTCTACTGCTTTTTTAAAATGACGTTTACTAACAGAAACACCAACTTTTAATTGTTCATTATTTTTTAAATAGACTAAACGCAAAGGGTATGCCGAAATACTCTCGCCTTCAGAAAATAACTGTCCAATAGCTTTTTCGCTTTTTAGTTTTTCGGTTTTATTATATGTAAGTTTCATGAGTTTAGAAGCAAAAAATCTTCTAATTTTTTATAGCTTTAGTATTAAGCGCATCTTTAAGCTCTATTAATTGACTTTCTAGTTCGTGCAATCTATCGTAAATATCTACAGGTTCTGGCATTTGTTTAGACGCAAACATAGTAACGTACCAAATTTCCATAATATCCTCAACATCTATAGTATAAGTTGGGTAATTACCATCTTTGTTGTCACTTTTTAAAATAAGCTTACCTCGTTTTTCTACTCTGTTAATAACACGTTTTAAAACAATACCATCGTTTTTACTTACTATAACATAAACACGACCATCTTTTACTTCATTTAAACTTTCTACATATTTACCAAAAACTAAATCACCATCAAAAAAAGTACGTACCATAGAGTTGCCTTGTACTTCAAAACACCTAAAGGTACCATTATTAAGATGTGGCATATTAAACGAAGGTAAAGTTTCAATAAACTCAGTGTCTCCATAGCCATCTAAATACCCTGCTCTAGCTTTTACTGGTACATAAACTACATTTTCTTCGTTTTCTTGGTTAACAGAAACCACTTGTGGCACTCCCGAATATGTTTGAATTTCTGGAATGTCTTCTTTTAACATTACTGTACTTTTACCAAAAAGATAATCTGGGTTAATGTCAAACTCATCTATAATAGCAGATAAAACATCGTAACCGGGTTTTGTTTTTTTTCTAGAACCATCGGCTTGAGGTCTACCATTAACTATACTATCTACAGTTGTTCCAGTAACGCCAATGCGTTTAGAAAAAGAAAAGTTGTTTAATTTAAAATGAGTGATAATAGCTTTTATTTTCTCGTCAATAGTCTCCATAAATAAAATAAAATAAAATTAAACTTTTTACAGATATGATTGTAAAATGTTTGTTTTGGTTTGTAAAATGTGGTATATTTACACGATAAACACATTGCTAATATACAAAAATATCTATAAATCAAACATTTGTATAAAATTTAATAAACAAATTGTTAATTTTATATAAAAAGCGCGTTACCTAATAAATTGGAGGGCTTTACTCATTATTGTTTTTTATGTTTTATAAAAAATCCAACTTTGAAATACCATAATATTTTGTAACTAATTATAAATTATAGAGACTTATATGCTAGACTATAAGCTATTGTATTGATGGTATATTTTAACACAGAATTATCAATATTATTTAAAATAAATAAAAAAGAGTAGCGTTTTAATACAGCTAACGCATCGCTAAACCACAATTTATAATGTGCAATAAAAAATCAATAATTAAAACATGTTAAACAAAAGAAAATCAGTATCCCTAAGAATTTGTATTTCTAAAAAAAATAAAGGCCTTTATTTTTACCGGCTTTTAAACTCTACAGCAAAAATCTAATTTTTTCAATGCGTTTTATACACCATTATAAAAAATAAGTATATAGAAGTGTACAGTCTATAGTCTTATTTTAATAGATGGTTAAACTTTAAATTTAAATCATATTACATAATAATATTTATTTAAGTATAAAATTTAAACTTTTTACAAAAATAATTATAACATAATTTGTATTTATTTGTAAAATGTTTTATTTTTGCAGAGCTATTACCTCTAAATCTTTACAAATTAATAATCGATTAACATTTGTATAGAAAAAGAGTAACAATTTCTTGATTTTACATAAAAAAGGCGTCTTAAAAAAAATCAAACAACGACGGTTAACTATTCAAAACATAATATTGAATAGGGTGGAAAACTATGCCTAAAACTTAAGGCTTTGTATTAAGGTAAACTGTTAGAAAAGTGAACAATAACAGTTTTAAAAACAAAAAAATAATAATTAAAACATTAAAAATGAGTAAAGAGATTAAACAAAATCTATTCAGATTTGTAACAGTGCGTAACCCGCAATTAATAGATAAAAAAGAGGGGCATCCTGGATTTGTGTTTCACCCTAACGAATCAGAAAGTGTATTTTTTCAAGCTATAAATGGTTCAAGTTCAGGAAGAACAGCTACTCCATCAGCACCAGTAACAAATAAACAAAAGTTAGAAACTGCAGCAAATAATTTTACAGCTTATAGTACACGAAAAGAAATCGCCACCATTAATACGGCATTGTATGCATTTTCAAACTGGTTAATGCGTAATAAAAATAACTTATCTTATAAACTTATACAAGATAACTTAAATGGAGCTACACTTTTAGATAAAGAGGCTAAAGAAGATCTTTTAGTATGGGATAATTTAATATACCAAACCATTGCCAAAAAATCGATTTATGTAAGAGAAGCATTAATACAAATGTTAAGCCGACCAATTTTTAAAAGCTTTTAAAGACTCTTCTTTAGTAGTAAGAGATGGTAAATTTACCAAAGCACAACAAGAAGAATTTACACGTCGTGCTAATGCAAGTGTTGTAATGTCTAATGCTTTATTTGATACACCTGAAGATTCTGTTAAACCAAGAGAGGTAGTAAGTAAAGAAGCAGAAAAACAATTAGATAAAGCAACGACAGCTAGTTTAGCCAAATTAGCTATAGAAGCATATAATAAACTTCTAGAAGAATTAAAGCCTTTAGAAATAGAGCGAACAAAAAGTAGGCAAACAGATTACTTAATAGCTCTAGAAAATTACAATAAGCAAATAAAGTTACTAACCGATGAAGCTACACCAAAAATAGTTATAGAAACAGACCCAAGAACAGGTAATGAAATAGAAATTAAAACTTACCCAGACTTAGAGTTACCAGCATTTAACTATACTGCAACTACCGAAATGGTAGACGTTAATAATTTAAAAGCAGAACTTACTGATGCTTCTTTCCAGTTATTAGTAAAAGACAGGTTAGAAAAATCCAGTTCGTTTGAATCTATTACAGAAGCAATTCATAAAAAAATAAAACTAAAAACAAAAATAGTATTAGAAAACGCTTCAAATACTGCTAAAAAAATAAGTGTTGGAGGTAGTGTTATTTCTGGGGTTGCGCCAAGCTCTAATCAAGCTAATTATTCAATTTATACCTTAGGAAACCAGCAGACTCAAGATATTATACTGTCTTTTAATATTATTGGTAACGATAATACACCAGTAAGCATGACTTGTAATGCGACTTTAGATGATGGTTCTGTGCAAACAAACACAAGTTTGGATGTAATGAGTAATAACGGGAGTTTAATAATATTAAGATTACAAGACGATTTTAACGTAGAAACAACCAATACAATACAGCTGTCAGGTACCATTACGTATAGTTCTGGTTCAACTTACGGGTATAATAGCACTTTAAATTTAAAAATAGGACGTACTTTAGGCGTTTTCTCTTTAGAAGACCCTAGAGATACTGGAAACGACACCGGAAACGATACTGGAAACACAGATACGAGTACTCCATTAAACGGAGATACTTTTGGAGTTACCAGTTTAGGTATTGCAGATTTTAGACGTGTAGAACAAGAAGTGTGTTGCTATGTAGCAGGCGAAGTATCTCACATTGAAAACATTATGGCTCGCGAATATAAAGAACGTGAAACCAGAAGTTTAACAAGTATTGAAAATATAACTGAAGATACGAGAGAATCTGAAATAGAAAAGTTAACAGATACAACCACTACAGAACGTAACGAAATGCAAAGCGAAATAGCTGCAGTGGTTACAGAAGATCAATCTAGTAGCCAAGGTATAAGTGCCAATGCATCTTACAATGGAGATAAATTTAACATAGGTACTGCAGGGTTTTCAAATACAGCATCGTCTAGTTCTACTTCAAACTCTAATACGCAGGCACAAACCTATGCGCAGGAAGTAACCGAGCGTGCTATGGAGCGTATTGTACAAAAAGTAAGTAAAAAACGTACCTCTAGAATTTTAAGAGAATTCGAAGAGAATAACACGCATGGTTTCGATAATAGAAAAGGAGATAAACATATTACAGGCGTGTACCGCTGGGTAGATAAAATTTACAAAAATAAATTAATAAACTACGGCAAACGCTTAATGTATGAATTTGCAATACCAGAACCAGCAAAATTCTTTAAAGAGGCTTTGTACAATAAAGTAGAAATAGGAACACTAGAAGAAGGGTTAATATTACCAGAAAAACCAGTGCATCCAAGTGAGCTAGATATACCAATAACAAGCGCATCAGATATAACAGAATATAACTATCAGGAAATTGCGGCTTATTACAATGCAGAAATTACGGCTAAACCTTTAAAAAATATTACAATAGGAAAAGGGTTTGCCACTTCTGGAGGAGAAGGAAATATAAATTTATTTTCTAGTTACGACGACGAAATTTCTATACCAGAAGGTTACGAGGCATATGAGGCTAAAGCATTTCTTTCAGGAATGGAGTACCCTCCAAGTGGAAGAGGTATAAGTGTAGCAGTTGGAGATTTAAATTTTAACAGATTTGGCACTATACCATATAGAATTTTCGATTTTGATTATGAACTATTAGAGTCTACATTTAGTGAAACATTGCCAGTATCAGTATATTTCTGTAACTATCATACAGGTAATGTAAACGTATCTGTAAAATGTAAATTATCTTCAGAAAGAGAGAAGCAATGGCAAAACGCTACTTTTAAAGCTATAATGGATGCTTATAATGAAAGTGTAGAAGCTTATAATGCACAAGTAAGTTTTAATGAAGCAAATGAAACAAATAAATTAAAGTTTAACCCAGCATTTAACAGAAGCTTAGAAAAAAAGGAATTAAAACGTATTGCTATCGAGTTGTTAAGTAAACCAAAAGGACATGAAGTCTCTTTAAATAATTACGATACAGCAGCGATTTCTAAAGTAAAACGTAACGGTACATTCCAAAACCATGCATCTACTGTAAAATTCTTCGAGCAGGCATTCGATTGGGACATTATGGCTTACACCTTCTACCCATATTTTTATGCAGACGAAGCAGATTGGAAAAATTTATTTCAGGAACAAGATGCAGCAGACCCATTATTTCAAGCCTTTTTACAATCGGGAATGGCAAGAACCATTGTGCCAGTACGTCCAGGATTTGAAGATGCCGTAAACTGGTACATGATTACGGGAGAAATCTGGGATGGCCAAGGGTTAATAACAGACCAAGATAACGATTTATTTGTGTCTATAGCCGAAGAAATGCAAACCATAGAAGGCGAAGTAGAAGGCTCTTGGGAAACTCGTTTACCAACAAACCTTACCATTATACAAGCGGGCTCTATAGGCTTAAAAGTAGAAGGCTTACCATGCGATATTAATTGCGAAGCACATATACTATTCGATTCCGATGGTAACCCAGTGTTAGACGAAAATGGTAACCCAGTAGTAGATAACCCTATTGAGCAAACCAATGTATTAATTGGTGGTAGCACAGAAACAACAGTAGAAGATAGCGGCCCAACACAAGCCGAAATTGACGAAGCTGCTCAAGCTGAGGCAGAAGCCGAAGCCGCTAGCCAAGCAGAAGAGGAAGCTAATCCATAAGGATAATAGTAAAGTATAAGTTATAATAAACAAACACTAGTATCTCACACCTTACCTTTTTAAAACAGAGGGCAACCTCAACCAATACTTTATGCTTAGCATAAAGTATTGGGTAAGGTGTGTTTTACGCTATTAAACCAAGGTTTAACAATTAAAATAGATTAATTATGAATGCATATGAATACGGTTTGGAAAACTTTAAAAATAAGTATCAACCCAAACCCAATATTGTTGTTTTTAATGATAAAACTAATGTTTTAGACGATTTAGAAAATAACAATTTACAGGAAACAGAAGAACCTCAGGTGTATATTTATGCTGAAGTCTCTAGAGTATCAACAAATACATTTTCATTATTAGAGCCAATAGAAGCTGTTAATACAAATTATATAGAAGAATACTTAATACCTAATAATTATTTTGAAGATTTAGGAACTAATAATGATGTATTAGGCTATCCAGATACTTTTCAAGCTTATGCCTATGGAGAAAAGTTTTATATAAAATATCTTAACCCAGCGTACTCTGCAGATGAGGTTGTAATTACAGCAACAGGAACATTTACTCAAAAACTATTTGCTTTTGCAGAAAACAAACTAGGAGATTTAATAAATAACCCAGATATTAAGCTTATTTTCTTTTTTTCTAACGAAGGGTCAAAACTAGAAGTCGCTTATCAGAAAATAAACAATATAAAACCAGACGAAATTGTTTTCTTTCTAGAAAAAGACCAAGGTGTAAACATAGCAGGGTTCGTTTCTAGAATACTTACTGGTAAAGCGATTACTAAACAAATTAAATTACCTGCAAAATCTATAGCAAGTTTAGCACGCTTTTTTAAAGTAGATGCCGAAACAAGAGATATAAAACAACTATTTAAACTACATCTTAATGCAAAAGAAAATAAGGAAGAGCAAGGTGCTGCTTATTATTTAAACAAAATATTAAGCGCTCCTGTAGTAGTTAGTAATTACGGCTTGTATCTTTTAGGTTTAGGGTTAAAAGAAATTGGAGACGGTATTTCTAATGGTTTTACTT
This sequence comes from Pontimicrobium sp. MEBiC01747, assembly GCF_053601635.1. Lineage (NCBI taxonomy): Bacteria > Pseudomonadati > Bacteroidota > Flavobacteriia > Flavobacteriales > Flavobacteriaceae > Pontimicrobium > Pontimicrobium sp. MEBiC01747. The sequence continues at coordinate 2,506 of NZ_JBSHNS010000583.1, read as the reverse complement.
TAGATACTAAGCGATGGGAGTATTATGATAAAGATGGTAAAGAATCAACAACATTTAACCCTATATTTCCAGGTTTTGAAGCTTTTTTAAAAGCTAAAGAAAATAATAAAGAAGGAGATGTAAATGTAGAGCAACCAAAACCAATAGATGCTTTATTTCAAAAACTAGAAACAGAATTAGGAAAATTCTTTACAAAAGCAAAACAAGACACGTTAAACACCTTTTTTAAAAACAAGTTTCAGTTTTTTTACACTATAATTGGCAAACTAAAAGCGCTTTATAAAACCTTTATAGAAACCTATACTCTTAAAAATGCGTTAATATATATTAATGCTCTATTTATAGGGCTTTATAATAGTATAATAAAAGCTATAGGTGGTATAATTGCTTTAGTAGGTATTATTTTACAATTACCACATAAAGCTAGTGAATTGGAATCTAGTAAAGTAAAATCCTCAATAAGTGCTACGTTCGAGCTTTTAGAAGAGTATGTAGAAACTACCAGAATAGTATTCTCTGTTCCAAATATAAAAGCGCTTTTTTCGGCTTTTATAACAATGGGAGAACAAGTAAAAACGGTATTTGTTAATCCAAGCCAAATTGTATCTTTAACCAAAGAATTCGCTTTAAAAGCTTCAGATAAAACAGACGATGCTGTAAAATATATAACTACTAGAGTAGACAGTATAGGTTATGGCTTAGGCTTTGCTATAGGTTTTATTGTAGAAGAAGTTGTTACAGCAATAGCAACAGGTGGTGCAAAAACAGTAATAGGAGCTTTAAAGTTTACATTAAACTCTTTTGTAGACTTATTTAAAACGGTAGGACGCATAGGTGGTAAAACATTAAAAGGTATAGCTACGAGCCCAATAACTATAATAGAAAGTGTTGCGGCATTACTAAAATATTTAAGACGCCTAGATGTAAAACTATTGTTAGATAATTTTATAGAATGGTTTGTAAAGCTTTTTAAAAACACAAAGGAGTTGGCTGAGGCGGCTTTTGAAGAGTTGTTTGGTTTTACTACAAAGCGAGAACTTAGAAGTCTTGATATTGTACCAACTAAATATGATGAAGTTACTGAAACGTTCACCTTTTGTTCCATTAAAAACTAAAGAGTATGTGTTGGAATTATACAGGAAATAAAAATAAAAAAGGAGACATTAAAGTAGACGGTATTATTTTAAAGAAAAACTTAAGTGTTAAAGAACATAATAAGTTTCTTAAAGAGAAAAAGCTAGAGGCTGAAAAAAAAGGCATAACTATTGAAGAGTATTTGATAGAATTAAAAAATGTAATAGATAGATATTCTAAAAAATATGTAAGTGCAGATAAATACCCTAGAATTCAAAAAGGGATTATTAAAGATGTCTTTAATGAATTTGGAGATCATGGGTTAATATTATTAAAAAATATAGAAAAAGAATATATTTCTTTTATCAAATCAAACAAAGAGTCTGGCAATTGGTTTAGGCAAAGGCAGTTAATGTCTGGTATGTCGCATAAGAAATATCCGCATATTATTAGCTTTAAAACAAATTTTCCTTTTAAGGAATTAAAAGTATTATTGAATGATTTAGGAATTAAAAGGTTTGATATAAAATCGATAAATGAAATAAAACTTATTTACAAACACTTTGGAGAAGTAATGCATCCTTTTATTGAAAATAGGATTAAAGTCCACTTAGAAAAATTAAATTCATTAAATTTAGATCCTATTGTTTTAGAAAAAACAGGCGGAATACCTGGAATTCATGCTGAGATATTAGCTATTAATGATTTGTTGTTTAAATTAGAGAAAAAAGGCATTATAATTGATGATTCAATAATTAAGGATATTTTAGGTTATAATAAAATGTTTAAACCTGAGTTTATTCAACCTAGGTGTGCAGATTGTTATTATTTGTCTGCCGATGTTAAAATGATAGTATTAAATTAAAAGTATATTTATGAATTTAAAAGAACCAAATAAAATAAGAGTAAATGAGAATGATCTAGATAATTTGAGTCATTCAGAAGGAGGTTATATGAGAAAGAGCTATAAGGGTAAGCCTTTTGCCGGTTATATGGTAATGGATTACCATGAAAATGGTAATGTAATGTTTGAAGAAGAGTATCGAGATGGAGAGCACCAAGGTTGGGATAATGAATATTATGAAACAGGGATAATAAAAGATTCATCTTTAATGATAGGTGCTACTTGTTTAAAATATATTGAATATGATACTTTAGGTAATGTTATATCAGATAATAAACAAGTTTCTCAAGATGAATATTCAAGATTAGTTAGAAAATATAATTTAGTTAATTGATAATAGTTTTTATACGCATATTAAAGAATAAAAAGAGTGTCGAATATAGGCGCTCTTTTTATCTTATGTATGTCCCGTCCTAAAATAGCGATACACTAAAATCTTAGTGTAATGAAAACATCAGAAAACAATGGGTACACCAAGCGTACCCAAAAAGATTACTCGCTCTCTTTTAAACTTCAAATAGTTGAAGA
>NZ_JBSHNS010000582.1:0-4930 GCF_053601635.1 Pontimicrobium sp. MEBiC01747 | reverse complement strand
GTTGTTTCCTTGAAAGAAAATAAGAATATATAATAATGAAATAGAAGTATAAGCTATAGCAGCTAGCTTAGCTATTTTAAAAGAACCAAACCTAACAACTAGTCTACTATTCATAAAAGTAGAAGACCCTACGGCTAGAGCAGTGCTAGCAAACAAATAAGGAAACCATTCACCAAGATTATACTGTTTTTCAAAAATTTGTTGAGAAGTGCTTAGGTACACCATAAAAGACCCAGTTATAAAGCCAGACATTAAAGTAAATGCTACAGCCTCCTTTTGTTTAAAAAAAGCTCTGGTACCATTAATAAACAACTCCAGAGAAAACGGAGTACGCTTGCTTTTAACCAATGTTTCTGGTTGACGTTTCCAAAACCAAACAATAATTATAATCCCTATTATTAAGTTAACATTAAAAATAGCTCTCCAATCGGCAATATTTAAAAAGAACTGTCCAAAAGCAGGGGCAATAGTAGGAACCAAAATAAAAAAAGCAACAATTATAGACAGAACTTTCGCCATATAATCACCACTGTAAGAATCTCTAACCATAGCAATAGCAATAGTTCTGGGAGAAGATAAACCAATACCTTGAAGAATTCTACCAAAAATCATAAGCTCAAAACTTTTAGTAGTCACACAAATAATACTAGCAATAATAAAAACAATAAAACCAATATAAACAATGCTTTTTCTACCAAAACTATCAGATAATGGCCCAAAAATTAGTTGTCCAACACCTAAGCCCAAAAAAATCATAGTAATTAATAATTGATTATCAGCAGGGTTTGTTACACCTAAAGACTGCCCTACATCTGGTAAGGCTGGCAATAAAGCATCTATAGATAGAGCAACAAGAGACATTAATGCTGCCATTAAAGCAACAAATTCAAACTTAAAAGTAGGCTGGTTTTGCATGGTTCAAAATTACATTAAATAAATTCTAATTTTACTCTTATCAAGTATTATCTTAGACATAAAAAACAAAATTTATAATCATGTTAACAGACAGTTTAATCAAACTATTCACTCGCGATTTAAACGCGCTAAAACAAGAGCTTAATTTATATACAAAAGAAGAAAATTTATGGCTTTTAGATAAAGCAGTAACTAACACAGCAGGTAATTTATGTTTGCATCTGGTAGGTAACCTAAAAACATTTATTGGCGCATCGTTAGGTAATACAGGTTATATAAGGCAACGTGATTTAGAATTTTCGCAAAAAAATATACCAAGAGCAGTTTTATTACAACAAGTAGACGAAACAATAGACATTGTTACCAATACATTAAAAACACTAACTACTGCCGATTTACAAAAAGAATATGTACGTCGTGTTTTTGAAGATAAAATGACTACTGAGTATTTTTTAATTCATTTAACCATGCATTTATCTTACCATTTAGGGCAAATAAATTACCACAGACGTTTGTTAGATAATTAGTACTATTCATAAAGAACTCAATAATAACTTCAGTATTTTTGTGCAATAAATACAGCTAAATGCAACATTATAAAGAATCCACTTCAACTAAACATAAAAAGAAACGAAACGTTACTCTAGCTTCAGCTTTTAAAACCATTATTTGGCCACGACGTAATTACGTTTTTATAGGTTTAATTTTAATAGTTATTAAAAGTTTAGCAGGTTTTGTTGTACCCATACAAAGCAAAGTTTTCATTGATGATGTGTTACCAAATAAAGATTTCGATAAATTATATTCACTTATCATTATTGTTATTTCAGCGATATTAGTACAAGCTATAACTTCTTTTTTATTAACCCGAATTTTAAGCGTACAAGCACAGTATTTAATTAGCGAATTACGAGCACAAGTGCAAAAAAAAGTATTAGCCTTACCTATTAGTTTTTTCGACAACACTAAATCTGGAGCCTTGGTGTCTCGTATTATGAGCGATGTGGAAGGCGTGAGAAACCTTATAGGAACAGGATTAGTACAATTAGTCGGTGGGACGATTACTGCTGTCATTTCTCTTGTGTTATTAATAGATATTAATCCATGGATGACACTTTTTGTGTTACTGCCATTATCTGTTTTTGCCTTAATAGCCTTAAAAGCTTTTAAATTTATAAGACCAATTTTTAGGAATAGGGGTAAAATAAATGCAGAAGTAAAAGGACGTTTAACCGAAACATTGGCTGGTGTTCGTGTTATAAAAGCCTTTAATTCTGAAGAACAAGAAAATAAAATATTTGAAAAAGGAGTTGATAAGCTTTTTCAAAATGTAAAAAAGAGTTTAACCGCAACTGCGTTAATGACAAGTTCTTCTACCTTACTAGTTGGTATAGCCACTACTGGAATAATGGGGTTTAGTGGTTATTATATTATTGAAGGTACAATGACTATTGGTGAGTTTTTTAAGTTCTCATTGATTTTAGGGTTTATGATAGCACCAATAGTACAAATGAGTAATATTGGAACACAATTAACCGAAGCTTTAGCAGGTTTAGACCGTACCGAAGAGTTAATGAACGAAGCCACAGAAGACGATAACCCAAATAGAACCATAGCATTACAAAACATTAAAGGAGATATTCAATTTAAAGATGTTAATTTTTCTTATGAAGAAGGAAAACAAGTATTACATAATATTAACTTTAATGCGCCATCGGGTTCTGTAATTGCTTTAGTAGGAAGCTCAGGTTCAGGAAAATCTACTATAGCTGGGTTAGCAGCTACATTTTTAAATGCACAATCAGGGGAAGTTACTATAGATGGGCATGATATTTCTAAAGTAAAACTAAGTAGTTTTAGAAAACATTTGGGCGTAGTGTTGCAAGACGAATTTTTATTTGAAGGTACTATTAGGGAAAACATTATGTTTCCTAGACCAAATGCAACAGAGGCACAATTGCAAAACGCAGTAAAAGCAGCCTATGTAAATGAGTTTACCGATAGGTTCGAGGAAGGCTTAGAAACTTTAATAGGGGAGCGTGGTGTAAAATTATCTGGAGGACAGCGCCAACGTATAGCAATAGCAAGAGCGATTTTAGCAGACCCTAAAATTATTATTCTAGATGAAGCCACTTCTAATTTAGATACAGAAAGTGAAGCCCTAATACAAAAGAGCCTTTCTGAATTAACTAAAAATAGAACCACAATAGTTATTGCGCACCGTTTAAGCACGATTAGAAAAGCCGACCAAATTCTAGTTATAGAAGCAGGTAAAATAGTAGAACGCGGAAATCATGACGAGTTAATAACTTCAGAAGGACGTTATTACGATTTATATACATTTCAAGCTAAAATATAATTGTGTCACTTATTTTAAGTGAATAAGGAATTCAGTAAGGTGTTATTGTTGTAACCGAATATCTTTATCGTATAAAATTATATAATATGATAACAATAGAAGCAATTAAACCTGGCCCTAAGCCCAAAAAAGATGATGGCTCTCTAGATAGGAGAAGACGCGTTACACCCGATAAGAAGAAGGACTACCCACCTTTAAAAAAACACGACCATAAAAAAGGAGATTGATTACACTTTACTAGAGTAACTTTTACTAATGGCTGCCTGAAAAGTAAAATTTTAGTTAAACCGAACTTGATTCGGTTTCTCATAACAATTTAAAATTAGTTTAATGAGATTCTGAAATAACTTCAGAAGGACGCTTTTAATACTTTTCAGACAGCTTCATTTTTTATACTAAATAAAAACTAACTCACCGCAGCCTTATAAACTTCCAAACACCGTTCTCTAGCAGCTTTATGGTCTACCATAGGTTTTGGGTAAGTTAATTCTTGAAACTCTGGAACCCATTGTTTTATATATTCTAAATCTTTGTCAAACTTTTTAATTTGCGTGGTTGGGTTAAAGATTCTAAAATACGGTGAAGCATCCACACCAGAACCAGCTACCCATTGCCAATTGCCAACATTACTCGCCATGTCGTAATCATGGAGTTTTTTGGCAAAATAAGCTTCACCCCAACGCCAATCAATCAATAAGTGTTTACAAAGAAAACTACCAACAAGCATTCTAATACGGTTATGCATAAAGCCTGTTTTATTTAATTGTCGCATACCAGCATCCACTAAAGGATATCCAGTTTTGCCCTCGCACCATTGCTTAAATTCTGCTTCGTTATTACGCCATACTATACGGTCGTACTTTGGTTTAAAGCTACTAGTAGACGAATGTGGAAAATGCCATAGAATTTGCATAAAAAACTCACGCCAAATCAACTCTTTTAAAAAGGTTTTATTGTTCTGTTTATTGGCTTTATCTACCATGCGTCTTATACTTACTGTACCAAAACGCAAGTGCGGTCCAAGTCTAGAAGTTGCATCTTGTGCAGGGAAATTTCGTGTAGCTTCATAGGTTTTTATTAAGTCTTCATTTACAGTGTATTCAGGCACTTTATTTAAAGGGTTTGTAAAACCAATATCGTTTAAACTAACATTAGGGTAAGTACTCTGTTTTAAAGTGTTATCTAGCTCTTTTTCAGAAGAAGAGAATGTAATACCTTGCGTTTCAAAAACACTTAGCCATTTTCTAGAATATGGGGTGTAAACTTTATATGGATTGCCGTCATCTTTTACAATATCTTGCTTTTCAAAAATAACTTGATCTTTAAACGTTTTAAAAGAAATATTATTAGAGTTTAAAAGTGTTGCTATCTTTTGGTCTCTAGAAATAGCATACGGTTCGTAATCATGATTTGTAAAAACTGTATCTATAGTAAAATTAGAAAGCAGTTGCTTGTAAATAGCTTCAGGTTGACCGTAATAAAGCGCAATACCAGAGTTGTAATTAGCTTTAAGTGTAGTGTTTAGTTTTTGTAAAGTATCGTGTATAAAGGAGACGCGAGCATCGTTTTCAGGCAATTCTTCTAAAATACTTTTATCGAATATAAAAATAGGTAGCACAGGGTGTTCGCCTTGTAATGCATGGTATAACCCTACGT
>NZ_JBSHNS010000581.1:0-6806 GCF_053601635.1 Pontimicrobium sp. MEBiC01747 | reverse complement strand
CCTTACGGCAACCTATAGGTGTTGTTGGGTGTATTTCGCCTTGGAATCTTCCACTCTATTTATTTACATGGAAAATAGCACCAGCCATTGCTGCAGGAAATTGTGTAGTCGCTAAACCTAGCGAAGTTACACCAATGACCGCATATTTATTAGGCGAAATTTGTACAGAAGCTGGTTTACCAAATGGCGTATTAAACATCGTTCATGGACTTGGAGGGGCAACAGGACAAGCCATTGTAGAACATCCAGATATTAAAGCTATTTCATTTACAGGAGGAACTGCCACAGGAGCCCATATTGCAAGAGTAGCAGCACCAATGTTTAAAAAACTATCCTTAGAGTTAGGCGGTAAAAACCCTAATATCATTTTTGCAGATTGCGATTATGATGATATGCTAAACACAACCGTACGTTCATCTTTTGCTAACCAAGGACAAATATGCCTTTGCGGCAGTCGCATATTTGTAGAAGAAACCATATACGAACAGTTTAAAACCGATTTTGTAGCTAAAGTAAAAGCTTTAAAAGTGGGGCATCCATCTCATAAAGACACCAACATTGGTGCTTTAGTTTCTAAACCACATTTAGAAAAAGTAAAAGACTATATAGCTATAGCCAAAGAAGAAAACGGAACCATATTATGCGGTGGCAATGAAGTAACAGTTACAGGTTATGAAAACGGATACTATTTAGAACCTACAGTAATAGAAGTACCAAATGATGAGTGTAGAGTAAATCAAGAAGAGATATTTGGTCCTGTCGTTACCATTATGTCATTTAAAACCGAGGATGATGTTTTAGTCATGGCAAATAAAGTAAAGTATGGTTTATCTGCCACACTTTGGACCAACAACCTAAAACGCACCATGCGCTTGAGCAACCAATTACAAGCAGGAATTGTTTGGGTAAACACCTGGATGATGCGCGATTTACGCACACCGTTTGGAGGCGTTAAAGCCTCTGGCGTAGGCCGAGAAGGTGGTTTTGAAGCTTTACGCTTTTTTACTGAAGCTAAAAATGTTTGTATAAAATATTAATTCTCTCAAAAGCGAGAATCTTATAAATTGAAACTAAAATATTAACCATACGTCAAACTGAAGTTATTTTAGAATGACATTAAAAAATTCCTATTCACCTAGGAAATATTATGAATTTAAACTTAAACAACAAAAATGCCTTAGTTTGTGGAAGCACACAAGGCATAGGTAAAGCAACAGCTATGATTTTAGCTGAAGAAGGTGTAAATGTTACCTTAATTGCAAGAAACAAAGATAAATTAAAACAAGTCCTTTCAGAATTACCTGGACATAGAAACCATAGCTATATTGTTGCAGATTTTTCAAATCCAGAAGCATTAAAAACTAAAGTAGCCGAGTATGTTTCTGACCATCATGGGTTTCATATTTTAGTAAATAATACCGGAGGTCCAAAAGGAGGCCCTGTGTTTGCAGCTGAGGTAAGCGAGTTTGAAGCGGCTTTTACACAACATTTAAAATGCAATCATGTACTCGCCCAGACAGTAGTTCCTTTTATGAAAGAAGCTGGTTTTGGTAGAATAGTAAATGTTATTTCTACATCGGTAAAACAACCTTTAGATGGTCTTGGGGTAAGTAATACTATTCGCGGTGCTGTTGCCAACTGGAGTAAAACTTTAGCGAATGAGCTAGGTGGTTTTGGCATTACCGTTAATAATGTTTTACCAGGTGCTACCGGAACAGAACGTTTAAGTGAAATTATAAAAAACAAATCGGCAAAAACAGGGATTAGTGTTGATGATACTAGCCAAGCCATGAAAAACGCTGTACCAGCAAAACGTTTTGCTAAACCTGAAGAAATCGCCAATGCCATTACCTTTTTAACAAGTGAAGCTGCTAGTTATATTAATGGGATTAACCTTCCTGTTGATGGTGGAAGAACCAAAAGTTTATAATTCTTTTAATATATAATATCTAAAAAGGAATTAGTAAATTTATAAGCATATTGTTTGTCATTCCTGCGAAGGCAGGAATTCAAAAAAAACAAAACAACTTTAACATAGATTCCTGCCTTCGCAGGAATGACAAAAACATAAAACAATGAGCAACTTAGTATCGCCTTTAAATTTTAAAGCTTGGATTGAAGAAAACAGACACTTATTAAAACCACCCGTAGGAAATAAATGTGTGTGGAAAGATGGAGATTTTATTGTTATGGTCGTTGGAGGCCCTAACAATAGAAAAGATTATCATTATAACGAAACACCTGAGTTTTTCTATCAAGTTGAAGGAGATATTGTTTTAAAAATTATTGACAAGGGCACACCTAAAGATGTACATATTAAAGAAGGAGATATATACTTACTCCCTCCAAAAGTACCACATTCTCCTCAGCGCGGTGCTAATACAGTAGGCTTAGTTATAGAATATAAACGACCAAAAGGCATGAAAGATGCTCTGCTTTGGTTCTGCGAAAATTGCGTTACTAAATTATATGAAGAAGATTTTACAGTAGAAAATATTGAAACAGATATGCCAAAAATTTTCGATAAGTATTATAGCGATAAAGAGAAACGTTCTTGTCCTAACTGCGGCGAAGTAATGCAGCCACCTAGTAAGATTAAAATTGAACAATAAAAATAAAATAGCTTCCACATAATAACAATAGGAATTACAAAACCAACTTATGAAACGTAAACTAAGAATAAACGGACACTCTCACTTATTACCTTACCCTGAGGAAATTCCTCAATTTATGAAAGACAAAGGTATTTTTTGGGTTGATAAAGACCGAAAATTTATGCTTCAAAAAGATTGGAGTCGCCCTGTAACAGATTCTAGTTTTTTCTTAGATGAAAAGCTAGAGTGGATGGAGCGTAATAAGTTAGACCATGCAGTTGTTTTAAATCTATCTCAATTATACGGAAATGGGTTACGTGTTGAAGAAATGAAAAAAGCCTTACGGTTCCAAAACGACTTTAATGCTAAAGTACAACACGATCACCCAAGTAAATTTACTTGTGGTTTTGTAGTACATCCAGGTTTTGTTCGTGGTGCTTGCTGGGAAATAGAACGTTGTGTAGAAGAGTTGGGCATGCAATTATTATGTTTACCAACACACTATATGGATACTATAGGTACTTGGCGTTGTATTTTTGATGAAGAAAACGAACCTATTTTTGAGCTCGCAAATAAATACAATTTGGCTGTAGAAATACATCCATACGATGGCGAAAAATTTATTAAACTAGAAAATACAAGTTGGCGTTTTCATTTAATATGGATGTTAGCACAATGTGCAGATGCTTACCACTTTTTAACACTTAATGGCTATCCAGATAAATACCCAAATATGAGAACCTGTTTTGCTCATGGTGGGCAATTAGCACAAATTAACTTAGGAAGACGTATTCAAGGGTTTGATGGAAGACCAGATTTATTTGAAGGTAAAACACACCCAAGAAAATCGGTAGGACATAAAAATATATTCTTTGACACTTTAGTACACGATACAGGTTCTTTAAAACTACTAGTAGAAAACCAGGGCTCTAAACAAGTTATTATGGGCTTAGACGATCCTTATCCGTTAGGAGAAATGGAAAGCGAAAACCAAAGTTCTTATCCTGGTAAAATATTAGATTTAGCTATGGAACGTAACATTATTAATAGTGAAGAGTATGATGCTATTTGGGAAAACAATGTTATACAATGGTTGTGTGGAGATGATACAGCTGCAAAACAAAAACTAATTAATAGAATTACAAACGGTTAGCATGATAGAAGTTGCCGAGTTTTATACATTATCGCATATTTTTATTTCTTTAATAGGCGCTATACTATTAATTGCTATTTGGTATAATATAAGGCAACGTTTTAAAGTTATTTTAGAGGAAAACGACACTCAAAAACGCGTAGATAAAGGATTACTGTATTTAAGTTTTGCCATGTTTGTTTGGGTTGCTTCTGGTATTTGGGCTTATACTGGTCAAATTTTTGAATTTAAATCTACAAATGGTTATTTATTAGGCATTCACTTCTTGTCTATTATAAATAATATGTTTTTGTTTCTTGCCTTGTTTTATTTTTATTACGCTCCAAGCTTTATCTATAATAACAAAAAGAATATTAAATCTATACTCGTAGTTATTGTTATTACTTCAATAATAACCTTTGGATTATCCTACTTTTTAAAAGACAACGATACTATAAACGGGCTTAACATAAGTGGTATTCCAGATCTTTTATTATCTGTATTTTTATGTTATTTGCTAGGTATTTCTTTATACAGAACCTTTGCCTTTAGAGGCTTAAAAATAGTAGGGATTATTTCTGTACTTATTATTATTTTAATGTTCTCCTCTCAACTCTCTGATGTTTTTATAAACTATGGAAACGAGTTTAGTAACAACCTAATTAAAATTATAGCTAAGACCTCTCTAATTTCTATTTTTTTAGTACTGGCAACAACTTGGGTTATTCGTTTAGCAAGTATGCCTAAACCTAATGAAATGACTATTAGTTTTATGGATTGGAGTTTGGTAAAAATTAGTATTCCTACAAAAAATGTATTTGAGCAAACTATAGATTTTGGTTCTAAAACAACACAATATAAAAATTTATTAAAGTTTGCTATTAGAAGAAAATACGGCGAAGGAGATTCGCAAAGTTTAGCTATTGGAGCTGCTGGAGAAATAAAAAACCAAACTTACCTAACAAGAATTATTGATAATATTAATTCTATTCTAGATCTAGACGATACACAACTACTAGAACGAAGAGATTTAGTAACCTTTATTGGAGAAGGGCGTTACCGTTTACGTATGATTCCTAACCATATAACTATAGACCCCACTTTACTAGAAGAATTTAACAAAAGTCCTGAAAACAAAGACTATAAAACCCTTTGTAACTCTTTGTAACTGTAATAACAAAACCTTACAATTCGTTATTTTTTACTATAATTAGTTACAGCTCTTACCCATAAATTTATCTGTAAATAGATTGCCAACCAATCGAAAAAATTTAGAACAGATGAACAGTAATAGTACTATTAAAACTAATCAAGCTTTTGGGCATCCTAAGGGGTTATTTTATTTATTCTTCGCAGAATTATGGGAGCGTTTTTCATTCTATGGTATGCGCGCCTTGTTAGTGTTGTACATGACCAAACAACTTTTATTTACAGACGATATGGCTTTTGGTGTGTATGCCGCTTATATGTCTCTAGTATATGTAACTCCAATGATTGGAGGCATATTAGCCGATAAAATTCTAGGCTTTAGAAAGGCTATTTTACTTGGCGGATTTTTAATGGCTCTAGGTCATTTTTTTTTAACTTTTGAACACCCAATTTTCTTTTATGGTTCTCTAGCTTTAGTTATTGTTGGTAATGGTTTTTTTAAGCCTAACATATCTTCTTTTGTTGGTGATTTATATAAACAGGGAGATGCTAGACGAGATGCTGGATTTACTATTTTTTATCTAGGCATAAATATAGGGGCTGCAGTAGCACCTTTAGCCTGTGCTTGGTTTGCAGAAACTTATGGCTGGCATTATGGTTTTGTTTTAGCTGGTATTGGTATGGTTGCTGGTTTAGTCGTTTTTAGACAAGGATTAAAAAATAATGTTTTTGAAAACAAAGGGTTAGTGCCTAATATAAACAACTACAATATTAAAACATTAGGTTTAAACAAAGGGCAATTAATAACAGTCATTGCTTTTTTAACGGTTCCATTATTTGCCTTAGTTATTCGTTTTAATGAGTTTGAACATTATATTGTATGGATAATTTCTCTCTTTTTAATTTGCTACATCGCTTACATTTATAGTACCGTTAGTCGTGTTGAAAAAAAACGACTCCTCGTTATTGTTTATTTTACTGCTTTGTACACATTATTTGCTGCAATTTTTGAACAAGCAGGAAGTTCATTAACCTTATTTGCAGATAGAAATGTAAACTTAGTAGGTATGGATGCCGCTGGGACTAATAGTATTAATGCAGGCTTTATAATTTTGTTTGCAATTCCGTTTTCTATGTTATGGACCTACTTAAGCCGTATTAACAAAAACCCAAACTCTGCTATTAAGTTTGGCCTAGGGTTACTCTTTTTAGGTATAGGGTTTCTTATTTTTGCCCTATCTGCTCATAGTGTAGACGAGTTTGCAAAAACATCTATGACTTATTTAGTTATTGGGTATTTAGTGTATACCATTGGAGAGCTATTCTTGTCTCCTATTGGACTTTCAAAAATGACCGAGTTATCACCTTTAAAATATGTAGCTTTTATTATGGGCGTTTGGTTTTCGGCTAATTTTTACGGGCATTTTTTTGCTGGAAAAATAGCTAAATTAACAACTGTTTCTAATGGAGAGACTAATCCTTTTACCGAAGGCATTTTTGGAGATATTGTAACCTTTTTTACAGGTATAACTCCAGAAACAGCATTACAAAATGGGGAGAATTTTCAACAATTATACTCCTACCTATCTGTTTATGCTTGCTTTGGTGTAATTAGTGCTATTGTTGGTATATTTGCAATAGTTATTTCGCCAATAATTAAAAAAATGATGTCTGGCATTAACTAATAGATAGTTTTAAAATTAGCTATAGAAATCAATTGACATTAAAACATAACGATAAATGTCAGTTCGAGTGATTTTACGAAGTGAAACGAAGGACAATTGTATCGAGAACAACTTTAAAAACGAGAACTTCTCGATACAAAATTAACCTTCATTGCATTACAATTAATTTCACTCGAAGTGACCATTAAAAATTAATTTTTTAATACAAACGCATGCATTTTATACCTGAAGCATTAGATGATTATG
>NZ_JBSHNS010000580.1:0-3252 GCF_053601635.1 Pontimicrobium sp. MEBiC01747 | reverse complement strand
GTTGTGCACTTAATACATTTTGTAAAGAATCTTTTTTTCTATTAATAACAGGTATAATACTTTCCATTATTTTTGGAAGCGATTTCTTATAATCTAAAGTATCTGGTAACAGTTTCTCATAATTCTTTATCAATGTTGGTGTATATTGGTTAGTTATAAAAGAATTAATCACTTGCTTTCGTTCTTCAAACAATTGGTTTACCAAAGTAATGTTTAATTGGTGCATTTGGTCTGCTTCCTTTATAACCTCTTGTGTTAATGTTACTGTAGAGCTTGGTATGCTAGCACAAGCAAAGCACATTAAACTTGTTATACATGCAATAATTATAGTTTGTTTTTTCATTAGTTATATATGTTAATATCGACTTGATTCTGTTATTATATTTTAAATAACTTTTTATATTCATCCAAATAATGCTGTCTATGTTCTAATCCATTAAAACCACCATTAATGCGCTTAGTTACCATATGTATATCATCTGCATCTGCATATTGGTTAATTTTTCTTTGTTTCCAAAACCAACAAGCAGAAGCTAATGCCCATTGAGGTGTAGCAACTAAATCTGGATTAGCAATAAAGTCCTTATTTACGGCTTTAGAAAAGGATTCGTAATTAGATTTCCCTGTTAATTGTATTAGGCCTCTTCCCCTATACTTCCATCCTTCTCCACTAGACTCTGCGCCATTTCCCATTCTATTAGCATATACTCTATTTGCTATTTTTTCTGGTTTTCTTGCATAGTTGATAGTACTATCTAAAGTAGGAAAATATTTTCTAAAAATATTATATAGTGCTTTACCAGAGTAATTTAAATTTTCTGTAACATACTTAAAGCCACCACTTTCATGCGTTATCTGCGCTAAAAAATGAGCTTGCCTTAGTGGTGTATTTATTTCATAATTGTCTACAATTGCTATAAATAAAGGCGCATAAGGCTTAGCATAATTCCAATTTACATCTGGTATAACAGCATTAAATTCTGCTTCTGTAACCATAACTTTTAAGCATTTTTTGTTGGTACGAAAATGTTTTTCACTCTATCTATTACACCTTGTAATATACTAAAAATAGCTTCGGAAGAAAACCCACCTATAAGAGCTAAAACACTTTTATTAAATAAATTAATAGCTTCGGCATCTGTAGTATAAAAGGAAATAACTTCAGACATTAATAATCCAGCTATAATACCTAATACAATTTGTGCAGCATATTCCATTGTTTCTTCTGGAACTAAAGTTCCGTTTAAAACTGAAGCACTTACTCTTTTTAATATAGAAAATAGAACACCAAGTCCAGAAACAGATGCTAAATACCCTAAGTTAAGTAACAAATTAATACCATTATTTGCCATCATACCTTGATCTAAAGATTCATTACTTACTTCTTTAGTTTGACCAGTAAATATAAAAACTGCTAAAAAGAAAATTGCTAATAATATTAAGTTTCGTACTAAAGGAAGTTTACTAAAAAAGGTTTTATCCTGGCCTTTTTCATGAAGCTTTTTGGTATACTCTATAGATTTTGGGGTAGCAGGCGCTATGTTTTTGCACAATAAATTATGAGCATTAATTAAATCGTCTACATTACTATTTTGTATTAATGCGTTTACTTCTGTATTTATTATAATTCCATTATACACAGCAAAAGATAACATGTTATTTATCTCTAAACTTAATTTATCTATAACTTGCTGAGAAATGCCCGATTTTGCTGTATCTATCGGTTTTATATTCTGGTCTGTTACAGTCGCTTTGTTTGTGTTTGTGGTTGCGCTAGGTTGTATTGTAGCTTTAGGAGTGGATGTTGTTTTTTTTGATGCTCCTTTTTTTGTTGTATTAGTTTTAGGTGTAGTCGCTTTTGTTTCTACTTTAGGTGTAGTTGTTTTTGGCGTAATAGGATTGGTATCGGCCATTTTGTTTAGTTTTAGTTAGTTATTTTATGGTGTGATAAAAATAAGGATTACTTTAATTATAGACCCCCGTATAAATACGCTATTTATTAGAACATTTTAAATATACTAAAAAAGCCAAACAATAGATTCTGTTTATTTTATTACCGAAAATGTTTTTATGGCCTCATATCTAATAGATTTAAAATCGTTAATTACCATATCTGCTAAACTATAATCTTGGTTCTTAGAATTTATACTATCAAATCCAACGCAATAAACACCCGCAGCTTTAGCGGCTTTAATACCGTTTGTAGAGTCCTCAATAACAATACACTCCTCTCTTTTATGTCCCGATACTTTTGCTGCTTTTTCAAAAATTTCTGGATGTGGTTTAGACGCTTTTAAATCGGCACCACTTAGTTTAGCAATAAAATACTGATCTAAGTTAAAGCGCATAAATACATTGTTTATAGTAAACATAGAGGCAGAAGATGCTAATACTAACGTAACACCATTATTATAATAATCTTTTATTAAATCTAAAACACCATCAATAAGTTGTAAACTAGGATCATTATGGAATAAATTTGTAAAAGCAGAACGCTTACTCTGTACTAATTCTTCAGGATCATTACTTAAATTAAAGTGGTCGCATAAACGTCTGCAAATGTTTATAGTAGATTGCCCTGTAAACGATTCGTATAAGGCTGTAGACACCTCAATATTAAACGCATCAAACATCATATAATACGCTTTATGATGCAACGGTTCTGTATCTACAATAACCCCATCCATATCAAAAAGTACTGCTTTAAGCATAATTTTATTTTTAGTTAAGCGAATATAATTATAGTTCTTATATTTAGTTGCTGTTATTACAATTTTATAATAGAAAATTAATCCTATATTAATTTACATGATTACATTTATCATTTTTGGCTTTTTAGTTGGTTTTGCTATTATTGCCCTATCAAAAATAAAAAGAAAACCGGTAGCCACTTTCCCTAAAGATTGGCACCCTATTTTATTAGAACATGTTTTATTTTACAGAAACCTATCGGCATCTAAACAGGTATTATTTCAAAAACGAATGATGGCTTTTTTAAGTGAAGTACATATAGATGGGGTTTCTATAAACATTGAAACTCTAGATAAAGTCTTAATTGCTGCCAGTGCAGTTATTCCTGTGTTTGGTTTTAAAGAATGGTATTATAATAATTTAAGTGGAATTATTTTATACCCAGATACTTTTAACGAAGACTTAGAATTCTCTAATAAAGGAAAAAAAAGACGTATCCTAGGCATGGTGGGAACAGGACGTTTTGAAAAACAAATGATTCTTTCTCGTAAAGCACTACGC
>NZ_JBSHNS010000579.1:0-13680 GCF_053601635.1 Pontimicrobium sp. MEBiC01747 | reverse complement strand
GTCTACACTTAAATCTTTTTTAAACGGCGTTACAATAGCTATTCCTGTGCCTACAAAGGGGTTCTTCATTATTATAGTTTATTTAATATTTTAAGGTATTTTTCTAATTCAATTTTAAATGTTTTAAAATCGTTTAATTCTGTTTTTATTATCAAGTCGTTAATACGTTCGTCTTCTTGTAGTATACCGACTTTAAATTTTGCTTTAGAGGCCGTTGTTAATAGCTTTAATGGTGTATTATTATCTGTATAATAACTTATTAAAAGATCGAAATTTGTATTTATAAATGTTTTTAGGTTAGTATCTTTAATCGTTCCATTCCAGCCTAAATCGCTTACATCGTAAGTAGAAATAAGTGCATTACTTTCGTCTTTTTTCTTATCATTGGTAAATGCAATAACTTCAATTGCGTTATTAGTTATATTTAACACGTCTTTTATTGTGTTAAACCACTTATAATCTACTGGCTCATTATTATTTACAAGTATACCTACATGCTGCACCTTGCTTTTAGAGGTTACAACAACTCTTTCGCTTACTGTTTTATTAATATACTTTTTATTAGATTTTTCTTTAAATCCTTTTAAAATCATTTATATTTATTGCTTTGCTACAAAAATAGCAAAAGACGGTTAAATACTTTACCTAATTTCAATAAGTTTAGTATTATACAAATGCGCTAAACAGCTTGTTAGTTTTTTACTATTATGTGTCTTAGCAAATTTTACAAAACCAATAATTTACAAAACGCAAACCAATGAAACTTAACACCATTTTTGTATTCTTAATAGCTTTAAACTTTTTTGCTTGCAAAGAAGAGCCCTTGGTTATTACTAAAATTGAAGGAAAACAAATTTCTATTAAGGATACGCTTAAAATAGATCAAAGTATAGAAGCTATTATAAAACCTTATCGAGACAAGGTTAATAATGATATGAATGAGGTTATATCTTACGCTCCAGAAACCTATTCTAAAAGTAACGGAGACCTTAACACAGCTATTGGTAACTTAATGGCAGACATTGTTTATGAGCAAGGTAATTTTGTTTTTAATAAACGAACAGGTAAAAACATAGACGCCGTTATATTAAACCACGGTGGTATTCGTTCTATTATTTCTAAAGGGAATATTACAACAAGAACTGCTTTTGAAGTAATGCCTTTTGAAAATAGTATTGTTGTTGCCGCATTAAAAGGGCAACAAGTAGATAGTATGATGTATTATTTAAGTAAAGCCAAACGCGCCCACCCTGTTAATGGTATTAAATTAACGCTAGACAAAAATTACGACATTACTGAAGCTTTAATAAACGGAAAAGCTATTGATACCAATAAAACATATTACATTGCTACAAACGACTACTTATATAACGGCGGAGATAGAATGCGTTTTTTTAGACCTAATGACAGCTTATATGTTTTAGACTATAAAATTCGGAACGCCATGATAGATTACTTTAAAAGAGTAGATACTATTAAACCCGTTATAGATGATAGATTTACTCAAACCAAATAATAGACACAAATGAAACGTAGAACATTTATACAACAATCGACAGCTGCAACTGCTTTAGTAACTATTGGTGGTTTTGGGTTACAATCTTTTGGCGCTGCTCCAAGGCTAAAAAAAATTACTATTTTACATACTAACGATGTGCATAGTCATGTTGATCCTTTTGCGCCTGATGCTGCACGTAATGCAAACCAAGGTGGTGTCGCTAGACGTGCTAGTTTAGTTGAATCGATTCGTAAAGAAAATGCGAACACTTTATTGTTAGATGCAGGAGATATTTTTCAAGGAACGCCCTATTTTAACTATTATGGCGGGGAATTGGAATTTAAGTTAATGTCTAAAATGAAATATGATGCTGCCACAATAGGAAATCATGATTTTGATAATGGTATTGATGGTTTATACGCACAATTACCACATGCTAAGTTTCAATTTCTTTCAGCTAACTACAATTTTAAAAATACTGTAATGGATACGCATGTAAAACCATATCAGGTTTTTATTAAAGATGGAATTAAAATTGGTGTTTTTGGCATAGGTATTAAACTTGACGGTTTAGTAGATAAAAAAATGTACAAAGAAACCGAGTACCTAGATCCTATTGAGAGTGCTCAAGAAATGACACGCATTCTTAAAGAACAGGAAGCTTGCGATCTTGTTATTTGCTTATCGCATTTAGGCTATTATTACAAAAAGAATCCAGACAAAATATGCGATTTAAATTTAGCAAAATCTACAAAAGATATAGATTTAATTATTGGAGGCCACACCCATACATTTCTACCAAAACCAACGGTTGCTCAAAATAGCGAAGGTAAAAATGTGTTAGTAAATCAAGTAGGCTGTTATGGTATTAATTTAGGTAAAATAGATTTCTATTTTGATTCAGAAAAAAACAAATCGGCAGATGGTACTTCAATTATAGTGTAAGGTATTTATAAAAGCAACTACTAGTTATAGTAAATAATCAACAAAAAACATTATGAAAACTAAACTATTATTTGCCTTACGTTTAATTATTGCTGTTATATTAATACAAACCTTACGTTTTAAATTTACTGCTCACCCAGACAGTGTTTATATTTTTGAAACTGTAGGTTTAGAACCTATAGGTAGAATTGGCATTGGTGTTTTAGAGTTAATTGCAGGGCTATTGCTTTTAATACCTAAAACAGTTTGGGTTGGAGCTTTATTAACTCTTGGCATAATTGGTGGCGCAATAATGATGCATTTAACACAATTAGGTATTGAGGTTAAAGGTGATGGCGGTGTTTTATTTGCCACTGCTGTTATTACTTTTATACTATCTGCGATAACATTATTTTTCTATAAAAAAGACATTCCTTTTTTAAAACTAGGATAATAAACTATAGTTTTTATTATTAATTTTTATTTCTATATACATATATACAAAGTAAAACCCAATAATTAATAATGTAGAATAGGCCACATTTAAAACATAATCGGCAGATATAAAAATATAAGCGACCTGTACCATCTCTGAGAAAACAATACATACACTAGCTACAAATAGTAGAAATCCTGTTTTAGAGTCATGGTACAGGTAGTTTAATAAGGAGAACGAAAGCACTAATAAAACACATAAGTTATACATGCCTTCGAACATGAATTCCAGCGTGTTAACTTGTAAGGATTCGTCTTCTAAAATCATTTGATTTAATATAAAAATAACATAGGTATTAAATGCAACTAGCACCAATAAGTAGTATTTAAAACGCTTAAATAATTCTTTAAAATTAAATCCTTTTATTATATAAATTAACAAACAAATGTAAGCTACCACATAGGGTATACTACCCAAATGCGAGTAAAATGTAGCATTTAACGCCACGATTACTGCATAAATACCTGCTATTGAAAAAATAGCTAAAAATCCTATAAACGATTTACTTTTCGCTTCAGCCTCAGAGAGATACAAGTATAAAAACATAGGAAATATAAATGCTTTAATAATGGTAGATACTAAAGTAAAACCAAACAAAACACTTACAATAAATAAAACGGCCAGAAACACAACGGCCCTTTTAATCAACTTAAATCGATCAACTTTCATTACGCACAGATTTGGGGGAGGGAGTGCAAATATATGAATAAAAAGCACTTAGCCGATAAAAAGCATCTTTTTGTCGGTTCTTAAGTGTTTTAACGTTTTTTTTATAAAATACTTAAAAATTCTCTTGTTTTTATGCATAAAAAACCTCACAAATCTAGAAATCAATACATTACACACATCCTTGAAAAAAGACCTCTTTAATGTTTTTATGCTAAAAATCTATTTTAATGTCAATTAATTGGTGTGCACTACATATTATAAATCAACAACTTAACAGTAAAGCAGTGTTATTTTAATAATTCTAAAAACTCGATTTCTGTTAATAAAGTAACTCCTAATTTTTCTGCTTTCTCTTTTTTACTTGGTCCCATTTTATCACCTGCTACAACATAATTTGTTTTCGATGATATTGAAGATGCATTTTTACCACCATTACCTTCTATTAACTTTTTAAGTTCTGTTCTAGATACTGTTTCAAAAACTCCCGATACAACAAAAGATAAGCCTTCTAATTTGTTGGTTTGGTTTGCTAATTCTTCTGCAGAAATCTCCAATTGTACTCCAAAAGATTTTAAACGCTCAACGATAGCCACATTAGCTTCTACTGAAAAGAATGCTACAACACTTTGCGCTATTTTTATTCCTATTTCGTCTACTTGTTCTAAATCTTCTATTGTAGCTGCCGCTAAAGCATCAATTGTTTTATAATGTTTGGCTAGTTTTTTTGCTACTGTTTCTCCTACAAAACGAATACCTAATGCAAATAACACATTTTCAAAAGGTATAGTTTTAGACGCTTCTACTCCATTTACTAAGTTCTCTGCACTTTTTTCCGCCATACGTTCTAATGGCAATAGTTGCTCTACTGTTAGTTCGTATAAGTCTGAGTAATTAGAAATTAAACCTTCTTTTACTAAAAGTGCAACTGTTTCCCCTCCTAAACCTTCTATATCCATAGCCTTCCTAGAAATATAATGCTGAATTCGGCCTATTACTTGAGGTTCGCATTCATTATAATTGGGACAATAATGCTTTGCTTCTCCTTCTATTCGTTCTAATACTGTATTACATTCTGGGCAATTGGTAATATACTCTGTTGGCTTAGAATCTACTGGCCTCTTAGTTATATCTACCGCAATAATTTTAGGAATTATTTCTCCTCCTTTTTCTACAAACACCTCATCATTTACTCTTATATCTAACTTAGCTATTTGGTCTGCATTGTGTAACGAGGCACGTTTTACTGTTGTGCCTGCTAACTCTACTGGTTCTAGGTTTGCTACTGGTGTTATTGCTCCTGTTCTTCCTACTTGATAGGTAATAGAGTTTAACCTAGTAGATACTTGTTCTGCTTTAAATTTATAGGCCATTGCCCAACGTGGCGCCTTAGAGGTGTACCCTAACTCGTCTTGCTGGAACAAACTATTTACTTTTACAACAACACCATCGGTTTCGTAAGGTAAGTTGTGCCTTGCCGTATCCCAATAGTTTATAAATTCGAAAACTTCGTCTATAGAATTTACTAATTTCGCAGCTTCTGGTACTTTAAAACCCATAGCTCTAGCTTTTTCTAAGCTGTTAAATTGGGAGTCTACACCTAAGTTTTCGCCTGTTAAATTGTATAATAGGCATTCTAAAGGACGCTTAGCGACTTCTGCACTGTCTTGCAGCTTTAAACTTCCTGATGCTGTATTTCTAGGGTTTCGGTATGGTTCTTCTCCATTTGCTATACGTTCTTCGTTCATTTTATTGAAGCCATCGAATGGTAAAATAATCTCGCCTCTAATATCAAACTTTGGTGGATAATCGCCTTTTAATTGTAACGGTACCGATTTTATGGTTTTTATGTTTGCAGTCACCTCATCGCCTTGAAAGCCATCGCCTCTTGTTACAGCACGTAATAGCTTACCGTTTTCGTAGGTTAAACTTATAGAAGCCCCATCATATTTAAGTTCGCAAGTGTATTGGATGTCTCCATCTACTAATTTTTTAATTCTGGTTTCCCAATCTTTTAAGTCTTCTAAAGAGTATGAGTTATCTAAAGAGTACATTCTATAATCATGTACTACAGTATTAAAGTTTTTGGTGACCTCTCCTCCTACTCTTAGCGTTGGTGAATTGGCATCGTAAAATTCTGGATGTGCTTCTTCTAGAGTTTGTAACTCTTTTAATTTTATATCGAATTCGTAATCACTAATAGTTGCATTATCTAACACATAATAATTATAATTATGTTCACGTAATTCGTCTCTTAGTGCGTTTATTTGTTGTTCTATAGTCATTTTACAATCCCTCTTTTTTCAACCATTTTGGTGCTGGTAATGGTTTAAAATTATTCATTTTTTCTAAAAGTCCTTCAATTGTTATATCTATTACAATAGCGTCTCTGTGTTCTTGCTTTAAAAACCCACGTGCTACCATGGTGTCGCATTGTGCAATTAAAGCATCATAATAGCCATTTATATTTAAAATGCCAATGGGTTTAGTGTGTAAGCCTAATTGTCCCCAAGTTGCTATTTCAAAAAACTCATCCATAGTACCAAAACCTCCTGGAATTATCATAAACCCATCAGATTTCTCATACATAAGTACTTTTCTGTCATGCATATTAGTGGTTACAATAAGCTCAGACAATTCGTTATGTACAATTTCTTTAGTTTTTAAAAACTCTGGTATTACGCCAATGGTTGTACCATTAGCATCTGTAGCTCCATTTGCAACTTGTCCCATAATACCAATTTTTGCCGCTCCATAAACTAGCGTTATATTTTGTTTCGCTAATGTTTCTCCTAATGTATAGGCGGTAGAAACAATTTGCTCATCGTTTCCTAAGCTTGCGCCACAAAATACTGCAATGCTCTTCATAAAAATCTTTATTTTTCATTCCCTACCTTCGTATGCACTCAGGATATATTCCAACGGGAATTTTATTATTTATCTCTTACTATAATTAGGATTCTATTCACTTTTTGTAGCCTTAAGCAGCCTATATTTACCAAACATATCTTTTTTTACCGAAACATTAGTAAAGTTATAGTCTATTACTAAAGCAATCATTTCGTTTGCTAGGTATTCGTTAATTTCAAAATACAGCATGCCATTAGGTTTTAAGTTTTGCTCTGCAAATTCGGTAATAGCTTTATAAAACACTAAAGGGTTATCGTTATCTACAAACAGTGCTAAATGTGGCTCATTGTCTAGTACATTTGGTCGCATGTGTTGCTTTTCCATTTCCCTAACGTAAGGCGGGTTAGATACTATGATATCGAATTTAGTATCGTTTACTAAGGTTTTTGTTTCTAATATATTAGCTTCTGTAAAGTTTACTTTTACGTCATTTAATTTTGCATTTTCTTCTGCTACTTTTAGTGCTTCTTTAGATACATCTATGGCTTGCACTTCTGCTTCTGGTAGTTGTTTTGCTAGCGTTACTGCTATACACCCACTTCCTGTTCCTATATCTAATATATGTACTGGGGCTTTTAAGTTACCCAACCCAATCTCTCTAATGGTTTCTTTAATAATACCGTCTACAATTTCTTCTGTTTCTGCTCTTGGTATTAGTGTTTTGGTATTAACTTTAAACGACATGCCATAAAAATGGGCTTCCCCAATTATATACTGAATGGGTTTTTGTTGTTTTAACTGCTCTAACGCATCAAAAATGGGGGTTTGCTCCTCTTTTGTTATCGATAATTCTGGATTTGTTGCTAATTGTAAGCGCGAAATGTTATAAAACGATTCTAAACAGATAAAAAAGAAGCTAAATACTTCTTCTGGTCCATAAATAGCGTCTAATTCTTTATGAAATAGTTGTTCTAAGTCTTTTAACTTCATTTGGTTATTATTGTTGGCTGTTTAAAGCCTTTAAAAATTAAATTATTCTATCTATCTGTAATGTAAAATATATTCTATACTTACTCACTTTTTCTTTTCTCTTTCGCTCTCATGTCAAGCGCTTACTACATAAAGTAACTTTCTACAAATCCTTAATCATCCAAACACCGCACGAGTAATGCCCTGTGTTGCCTAATGGTTTGTCTAGGTGTTTAAATCCGTAACTTTCGTAAATGTGTATGGCTGCTTTTAATTGTGATGCCGATTCTAAATAGCATTGTTTGTAACCTAGTGCTTTTGCAGATTCTAAACATTTCTCAAATAATAGTTTTCCATAGCCTTTTCCCCTCATTTTGGGTGCAGAGTACATTTTTTGTATTTCGCACACATGGCCTTCAAAATCTTTTAAGGGTTTTACGCCTCCTCCTCCAATGATTTCTCCATTATCTTCTACAACATAATACACATCATTATTGTTTTGGTACGATTCAAACATTTTTGGTGTTTCGTCATCTTCATAAGCCGTACCAACCAAAGGCAAGCCAAATTCTGGAAAACAATCTCTAATAACTGCTTCTATTTGCTTATTATCTTTTGCCTGTATTTCTCTAATAACAATATTATTTTTACTCACTTTAATATAGTATTTTTACGCCTGTGAAGATACATGAATTCTAAAAAAAGTGGAATGAAGAAACTTATAATGTTATCAACAATTATTGTAACTTTTTTAAGTTGCTCTGTAAATGAAAAGCCTCTATTTTTAAAAGTTGAAAACATAGAAGTAGTAGAATCTACTCCAGAATATGTTACACTTCGTGCTGATGCTTTTTTTATTAATCCTAACGATATTGGAGGAGAGTTACAAACTGAAGGTATAAAAGTACTTATTAATGATGTGGAAATGGCAACAGTATCTTCTGAAGCCTTCAAGGTTCCTGCAAAAAAAGAATTTTCTATCCCTTTAAAAACGAATATTCCATCCAATAAAATATTCAACTTAGATAATCTTGGCGGACTACTTAATAGTATTTTAAGTAAGAAAGTGAAAGTGCAATATATTGGAGATTTAAAATATAAAGTAATGGGGTTTTCGCACCGTTATGCTATAGATAAAACCGAATACGTAAAAGTTAAATTATAATTGTGTCTACTCACGAATTTTACATAACCCGCTGTATAGAGATTGCAAAAAATGCTTTAGGTAGCTCTAGACCCAACCCTATGGTTGGCTGTGTTATAGTACATAATAATAAAATTATTGGGGAAGGTTATACTAGTCCATACGGAGGCAATCATGCAGAGGTTAATGCTATACATGCTGTAAAAGATAAATCGCTTTTAAAAGAAGCTACGCTTTATGTTACATTAGAGCCCTGCTCTCATTACGGAAAAACACCGCCTTGCAGCGATTTAATTATTGCTCATAACATTCCAAATATTGTTATTGGTACTGTAGATACTCATAGCAAGGTTGCTGGAAAAGGCATTATAAAGTTACAAAGTAATGGTTGTAATGTTACTGTAGGTGTTTTAGAAAATGAATGTAAAATTCATCATAAGCGTTTTTTTACTTTTCATAACAAAAAACGTCCTTATGTTATTTTAAAATGGGCAGAAACTAGCAATGGTTTTATTGCTCCTACCATAAAAAAAGAAATAAAACCTGTTTGGATTACTAATACAATATCGCGCCAATTGGTACATAAATGGAGAGCAGAAGAACAGGCCATTCTTGTAGGTACTAATACTGTTATACAAGACAATCCTAGTTTAACTGTTAGAGATTGGACAGGTCAACAACCACTTAGAGTTGTTATAGACAAAGATTTAAAGTTAAATACTACCTTTTCTGTTTTTAACACCATAGCAGAAACATTAATTATTAGCTCTAAACATGAAGACAAAAACAATAGTGCTATTATAGATTTTAATAAACATAATGCTATTGCGCATCAAATTTGTAATGTTTTATATGATAGAAATATTAACTCTATAATTATTGAAGGTGGCTCGAAAACGCTTCAAACTTTTATAGATGAAAACCTTTGGGATGAAGCCCGAGTTTTCACTGGAACCATTCAATTTAAAGAAGGCATAAAAGCACCAAAGTTTTCTGGACAATTGCTTTATAAAACACAACTTAAAGAAGACACACTTAAAGTATACACAAATACAAATTAAATAACCCTACATTTTGTAGACAACAAAGCTTACCGTTTTTACGGAAATAAATATGATTAAGACACTAATTTTCGATTTTGGAGATGTATTTATTAACCTTGATAAAGAAGGTGCAATGACTAACGCTTTAGAGTTATTTGAGTTGGATGAATTTCCTGAAGATATGATTGCTGTTAACGCTTTATATGAACAAGGTTTTATGGATACTACAGAATTCTTAGAATTTTATTGTTACAATTTTCCTAAATTATCAAAAAACGAAATTATTGAAGCTTGGAATTATATTTTATGCGATTTCCCTCCGCATAGATTAGATTTTATTCAACAACTAGCAAAGGACAAAAAATACAAGCTTATTTTATTAAGTAATACAAATGAATTACATATAGATAGTATTAAACAACATGTTCCTTTTTACGAAGCATTTAAAAATAGTTTTGATGCATTCTATTTATCTCATGAAATAGGGTATAGAAAACCCAATGCAGATATTTACAATTTTGTTTTAAAAGAAAACAATTTAAAACCTGAAGCCTGCTTATTTATAGATGACACCAAAGAAAACACAGATGCTGCGCATAAATTAGGAATTAATGTTTGGAACAACGACCCTAAAACGCAAGATGTAGTAAATTTATTTTCTATTAAAAGTGACTTGTTTTGATAAATTTAATATTAAGTATTCTATTTTCTAGCTCGCTCTACGTAGTTTTTAAATATTTTGAAAAATACAATGTAAATACACTACATGCTATAATAGTAAATTATATTGTAGCTGGCACTTGTGGATTTCTATTTTACAACGGCAAAGTTAACTTTAGTATTGTTTCAGAAAAACCATGGTTTATTGGCGCAGTAGCGTTAGGCTTCCTATTTATTTTTATTTTTAACTTAATGGCACTTACCGCTCAAAAAAATGGTTTGTCTGTAGCTTCAGTTTCTGGTAAAATGTCTGTAGTAATTCCTATTTTATTTGCTGTTATTGTGTACAAAGAGCAATTAGGGCTTTTAAAAGTTTTGGGTATTATTATAGCGCTTTTGGCTGTATATTTTACTTCTGTTAAAGAAAAAAGTAATACTATTCCTTTTAATAAAAAAACCTTAATCTATCCTATTTTATTATTTATAGGTTCAGGAATTATAGATACATTTATTAAATATATGGAAACAAATTACCTCTCTCAACAGGAAGTTCCTTATTTTTCTGCAATGGTCTTTAGTTTTGCTGGAATAATAGGTTTCGTTACTTTAATTATTAAACGAGATTTTAATTTTAAATGGAAAAACGTTGTAGGTGGTATATTATTAGGTGTCCCTAACTATTTTTCTATTGTTTATTTATTAAAGGCGCTACAAAATCAAGACTTAAATAGTTCTACAGTATTTACCATTAATAATGTGGCAATTGTTATGTTATCTACTATATTAGGCATTATAATATTTAAAGAACAATTAATTAAAAAGAATTGGCTAGGTATTGCCTTAGCCGTTATTAGTATACTATTAGTAGCAAGTACATAATTTGGAAACAAAAGACACATATAAAACAATTATAAACCCTTCTGAAGAGACACTATTTAAAGATAAGAATAGTAAGTTTTACGGGTATGCATTCCCTATTTCTACAGAGGAAGATGTTAAAACAAATATAGACGCCTTAAAAAAGCAACACCATTCGGCTAGGCATTGGTGTTATGCTTACCAATTAGGCACCGAAGCTAATGCTATAAAATACAGAGCAAATGATGATGGTGAACCAAGTAATAGTGCAGGAATGCCCATTTATGGACAAATACAATCTTACGATGTTACTAATGTACTAATTGTTGTTGTTCGTTATTTTGGTGGTGTAAAATTAGGTGTTGGAGGTTTAATTAATGCTTACCGTACCGGAGCACAATTAGCATTAGAAGCTTCAGCTATTGTAGAACGAACTATAAATATTGAGTTTTTAATAACTTTCGATTATGCAAACATGAATAAAGTAATGCGCGTTATAAAAGAAAAAAATATTAATATTATTGCTCAAAAACTAGAATTAAACTGCCAAATTACAATTTCTGTTCGCAAAAAAAAGGCTTCAGAAATTGAAGCCATTTTTAATACTTTATATAAAGTAGACATTAAAACTCTAAACAACTAGCTTAAAACATCTATAAGATATTTAGGAGGGCGAACTGGTCGTTTTGTTTTTAAATCTATAAAAGCTAAAACGGTATTTGCAGTGGCAATAATTTCATTTGAGTTGTTTACAATCTCATAATCAAATTGTATTACTGCTGTAGGTAATTTCTTTAGTATTGTTTTCACTTTAATAACATCATCATAAAACGCAGATTTTTTAAAATTTAGTTGTAAAGAAACTACTGGTAAACCAATGCCCTCTTCTTCCATTTTTTTATACGACAACCCAAACTTCCTCAACCATTCTATACGTCCCATTTCTAGATATAACGCATAATTACCATGATGCACCACTCCCATTTGGTCGGTTTCGCCATACCTAACCCGTATTTCTATTTCATCAATTTTCATATTACAATTTTCAACTTTTAACCCCTCTATGTTCAATTATTTTTTGTAGCTTACAGAGGTGTTAAACATGAGGAAAAAAAACTACAAAATCAATAGCAAATGATTTTTTTTTTTAGAAATTTGTTCACATATTTGTCACGCTATAAAACAGCACAGTTTTTGCCCCTTATATCTGTACTGTTAAACAACTAACAATAAAAGTATTTTAATAACAAATGAGTATAACTGCGCAATCGGTATGGAATAACTGTCTAAATTTTATAAAAGACAACATTCAACCACAAGCATACAAAACTTGGTTCGAACCGATAGTAGCAGTTAAGCTAACTGATAATGCTTTGAGTATACAAGTGCCTAGTAAATTCTTTTACGAATGGCTAGAAGAGCATTATGTAAAAATATTAAAGGTAGCTCTTACCAAAGAATTAGGTGAAACCGCTAAACTGGTTTACATTATAAAAATGGAAAACACCTATGGTAACAAACAACCGTTTACAGAAAAAATACCAAGTTCTAATAGAACTGCTGTAAAAGCACAGGATGTAGATGTTCCATTAAACAACAAAAATCCTGAATTACGTAATCCGTTTGTTATACCTGGTATTCGCAATGTAAAAATTGAATCTCAGCTTAATCCAAATTATAATTTCGATAATTTTTTAGAAGGAGACTCTAACCGTTTAGCAAGAAGTGCTGGTTTAGCTGTTTCTGCAAAACCAGGAGGAACTTCTTTTAATCCATTATTAATATTTGGTGGGGTTGGTCTTGGTAAAACACACTTAGCACACGCTATAGGTGTAAATATTAAAGATAAATACCCCGAAAAGACTGTTTTATATATTTCTGCAGAAAAATTTACACAGCAATACATCGATTCTGTTAAAAAGAATAATAGAAATGATTTTATTCACTTCTATCAACTTATAGATGTTTTAGTTATTGACGACGTACAGTTTTTATCTGGAAAATCTGGAACACAAGATGTTTTCTTCCATATTTTTAACCACTTACACCAAAACGGTAAACAGGTTATATTAACTAGTGATAAGGCACCTGTAGACATGCAAGACATAGAACAGCGTTTATTATCTCGTTTTAAATGGGGCTTATCTGCAGAGTTACAAACTCCAGATTTTGAAACTCGTGTTTCTATTTTAAAGAATAAACTATATCGTGATGGTGTTGAGATGCCTAATGATATTGTAGAATATGTTGCTAAAAATATAAAATCTAATATTAGAGAATTAGAAGGCGCTATTATCTCTTTAATTGCACAATCTTCTTTCAATAAAAAAGAAATAAATATAGATTTAGCTAAACAAGTTGTAGAAAAATTTGTTAAAAACACAAAGCGTGAAGTATCTATAGATTATATTCAAAAGGTCGTTTCAGATTACTTCCAAATGGATGTAGATACATTACAATCTAAAACCAGAAAACGTCATATTGTGCAAGCAAGACAACTGGCTATGTTTTTTGCTAAGAAATTTACAAAAGCCTCTTTAGCTAGTATTGGTTCTCAAATAGGGAAACGTGA
>NZ_JBSHNS010000578.1:0-14850 GCF_053601635.1 Pontimicrobium sp. MEBiC01747 | reverse complement strand
GTATAAGAACTCTCCTAAGCTATAATACTCTGAGTATGTTTTAATGTCTAAAGTATTGGTATCTACTTCAAAAAAATGTGTTTTGTCATTTTTTTCTAGCGCTAAAGAATCTTTACTAACGTCTAAAAAAACTGTTAATTTATCTTTATGCTTTCCAAAATTAATTTGTATATCTCTCCCAGTTAAATTATATACTGTATCTATTTTTCTTATAACAGTATCAAAATCGATATCTTTTCTTGATGTATAACTTACTGAAGTACCTTCTTCCCATATTGCAATTTCTTCTTTAAATAAAGAAAAGGCTCCTGCAAAAAAGATTATATATAAAGCAACGCTAATTATAATACCACTAACGGTATGTGTATTAAAAAACACATTATAGTTTCTATTATTCATTATACAAAAGGATTATTTTTATTCCCTAAATAATACAAACCAAATAGTATTACAATGAGTATTATATATAGCAACCATGCTTTCCATCCATTTTTAAACAGAAAAGGAATAATTAAACACACACACCACACAATAAATAATGTAAAAATAGAGCTTATTAAAATGTTTTTGGAACTTGGTAACCATAAGGGTAAACACATATGAAGTAATGCGCTAATTATGTAACCGCCTATAACTCCAGAAGAAATTTTGGCAAACTGATGCCAAGGTGATTTATTTAAATATTTAGGATTTGCTGGCATAACTTAAAATATATATTCAATAATTAGTATTAATAAAAAAAATACAGTTAAGTGTGTATATTTAATTATTTTTAAAGGAGCAATTGTTATTACTAACCCCATAAATAACATTAATAAAAAAAGCCAAAATAAAACTCCAGAGCTATAACCAAATTTTAAAACAGCCAATACTAATGCTAGTAAAAACAGTATTATACTTATTATTTTTGCTTGTTTATAATATGTTTTACTCCACGACTCTATAATAGATTTTGAGTGCTGCATATTTTGTTTTGAAGCATTATAAGCTATATAACTTCCTATAAAGACTATAATTATTAATAGAGTGATCATTATTTTTTAACTGTACCTATATTGTTAATAGCAAAAACAACAACTCTAAATATAACATTTAGAGTTGTTGAGAATGGACTAACTTAATTAACTAACAAAAACTAAAATTTATACATTATTGTCCCTAAAACAGATCGTTTTGCTTGTGGATTTATAGTACTCCAGCCTTTATAATACTGTTTATTAGATAGGTTGTTTCCTTTTACTCCTATTCTAAAATCTTTATGATTATAATATAAAGCAGCATTAAAAATAGTATAACTTGGTAATTCGAATCTTCCAGAAACTACATTATCCATTGTATAGTATTTTGAAGCTCCATCAAAACCTACTCCAATACCAAAACCTTTTAATGCTGTATTATCATTAAATTTATAGTCTGCCCAAAAATTATAAATCGTTTTAGGTCCTGCTTCTTCTGGTCTTGTTCCTGCAATAGATGCAAATTGTGTCTCAGTAATTTCACTATCATTAATTGATAAAGACCCTCTAATGTTTAACCCACTTACTGGGTTGGCATTAACTTCTAACTCAAAACCCTTACTGGTAATTTCATCGATAATTATAGACGATAATGGACTTGTTGGGTCTAATGTATTTCTATCGTTTACAATAATATTGTAATAACTCAACCCAATACTTAATCTATTATTAAATAAATTTGTTTTAGTACCAAATTCAAATTGTCTTGCTTTTTGTGGGTCGAAAGCTTGAACTACAACTTCTCCATTAATGGTTGCTAATTGAGGGTCTACATTTATAAACCCTGTTTGGTAGTTAGAAAATACAGACCACTTATCTTTTATAGGTTGGTATACTAAACCAAATTTTGGAGAGAATACAGTTTTATTATAATCATCTTCAGGAATATTTTTATTTCCTTCTTGATCAAAATGGTCTAGTCTTAAACCAAACATTGCAGAAAATGTAGGCGAAAAATTAATTACATCTGATACATACGCGGCATAAGTTTGCGATCTAGTTTTGATATCATTTGCTGGAACTTGTTCAAAAATAGGATCTAAAATAGATTGATTTATTGGGTATTCTGTTTCAACAGTAGTTGGTGTAAAAAAGACATCGTCTACAGCTGTTCCATCTGGTAGGAAAAAACCATAAATAACAGGTAAGCCTGTTAAAGGGTTTATTGCTCTATTTCTATTAGTTGTTGTTTTACTAACATAATCTAAACCAGCAACCATTCTATTTCTTACATTACCTATTTTAAAATCTCCTGTAAAGTTTTGTTGTATATTAAAAGTAGCTGCATTTGCATCTCTTTTATCTATTATTCTAGTTAATACATCTTGTTGTAAAAACTGTTGTATAAATTGATTTTGATCAACTTCTTGTTGTGTTTGCGGATTTGGGTTTAAAAAGAATACGGCTGCTCCTTCTAATAAATACTGGTAATACCCTTTACTTTCTGTATGGCTACTAGCTATAATGGTTTGCGAATTCCAATTATCAGATATTTTATAATCTGCTATTGCTCTTGTACTAAATGTTGGATTTTCTAAAAACACATCGTTATCTGTAAAAGATTTTGATGGGTCTATTCCAAAATCATCTACATTATTTGTTGGCATTGGATAGCCTCTACGAACAAATAACATTGCTGGGTTGGTTTGTTTTGTTTTTGAATATTCTATTCCTACAGATAGGTTTAACCTGTTATTAACTCTATACGATAATGATGGCGCTACAAAAAATGTTTTTTTAAACCCTTCATCTTGAAAACTATCTTGTGTTAAATACGAAGCATTTAATCTAAAATATAAATCGTCTTTATTTCCTAAAGGCGTATTAATATCGGCAGATACTCTATGGGTATTAAATGATCCTCCTGTATAAGAAACACTCCCTCCAAAGCCTTCATAAGGTTTTTTCGTTACAATATTTATTAACCCTCCAAGAGATGTTACCGTACTACCAAACAATGTTGCAGAGGGCCCTTTTAATACTTCTATACGTTCTATGTAAGAAGGGTCTATTGCACTAAATGTGTAACCTGGTACTCCATCTACTAATCCTGGTTGTGCAGAGAAACCTCTAATAGAGTAATACCCAGTTCCATCACCAGAACGTCCTGTAGCTTCCCATCGTTTATCTACACCTGTGGCATTTTTTAATGCATCATCAAAATTTGTTACTACTTGAGATTCTAATAACTCAGAAGTAACTGTGCTATATACCTGAGAGTTTTCTAAATCTTTTAAAGGTAATTTAGAAACATAAGCTGTTTTTTTTCTTGAAAATTTATTTTTTCTCTCTCCTACAAGAACTACTTCTGTTAATATTTCATTTCCTTCATACACGACAATAGTTCCTATATTTTTAGTTTCATTACTTGTTATTGTAAAAGGTATTTCTTTTGTTTTAAACCCTAAATAAGATATAACAAGTGTGTTATCTCCATTTGCTACATTTGTTATTTCAAATAAGCCGTTTTCATCTGTTTGTATACCTTGAGTTGTATTTTTAATATATACATTAACTCCTGGTAAATTTGTTTGAGTATTATCTGTTACTGTTCCTGTTACCTTTCCATTTTGGGAAAAAGACAAAGAGCTTATTAAAGTTATTACTATAAAATTTAATAATTGATTTTTCATTTAAAATTTGTTTACAATCTATAATACAGCAACCATAGTAGAGTATTCTTACTATAACTAAAGCATTATGTTGGTTTAGGGAATTTGTTTTTTATTATTTTTTAATGAAGCTATTTTAATATGATTTTGTTCATCATACTACTTTTATTATTGATTATTTTAAAATTACCTTTTTGGTCATGGTTTGATTTCCTGAATTAAATTGTAACAAGTAGATTCCACTTGTTAAAGCAGATAAATCAATTTCTTTATAAGTATTAGAATGTTCTTTATATGTTTTTTGATATACTTTCTGTCCTATTGCAGAGTATATTACTACCTCAACAGTGTTAGAACTCAATACTGCAATATTATAATCTATATGTATTATTTTATCTATTGAAGATGGATTAGGGTAAACATTAAAAGTAATTGGCGTTTCAAATTCATCTATTCCTAAAGTTTGATTTGATGTCGCATCAGACATAACAAATGCAGTATCAATAGCTCTCACTGACCAATAATAATTATTTGCAGTTAAATTATTTATTGTCCAAGAAGTACCATAAACTTTATAAGATGCTATTTCTGCCCCATTCTCTGTTGTACCAACAGTTAATAAATAATGTAATCCGTTACTTGGCGTATAATCATCTGTAGCATTATCCCATGAAAATGTTATTGAGTCATTAGTATTTATAGTACTTACTAGATTGGTAGGCGCATTAGGTTTTTCGTTTTCTATTGTTGTATTATTTTTATGCAAAATAGTTTGAGATGCATAGTTGGCATCATCAAAAAAACCAGAGATAAGTAAATCTAAATCTTTATCATTATCATAATCTGCCCAAAATAAACTAGCACTGCCTCCTAAATTTATTAAACCTTCATTGACTATTGAAAATGTATTGTTGTTATTTTTATACAAATGTGTAATGTCGTTATAATCTTCGTCTGTACCAGAAATAACTAAATCTAAATCTCCATCATTATCGTAGTCTCCCCATGCTACAGGATTAGTACCACTAGAGTTATCAATGCCATTTAATGTTACTAATTCTGAAAAACTACCAGAAACATTAGTATATATTTTTGCAGCATAATCGTCATTAGTATCGTCACCCATTACAGCAAAATCTATGTCTCCGTCATTATCGTAATCTCCTAGAGTAAACCACCCTAGATACATCCCTGGTAAATTTTGCCCTTCAGTAAATACAGTATTATTATTAATAAAGGTTTTTAATATATATAAATCATTTTCATCTGTCCCCATTATTAAAATATCTAAATCGCCATCTGTATCAAAATCTCCAAATTGTGCATTACCGTTTTGTACTGCAGGTAACACAATATTAGCATCTGTAAAGGTTCCAGATTCATTGTTATATATTCTAGACATTTTAGAAGCTCCAGAATTAGCTTGATATGCTCCTGTAACTAATAAATCTAGATCTCCATCATTGTCATAATCTCCATAATCTAATGAACTATATATTGTCCCATCTAACTGCTGTTTTACAGTAAAGTTTCCATTTACATTTTCATAGATTGTAAAGTAATAACTTGTAATGTCTGTGTAATTTTGTCCAGAGGTAATTAAATCTAAATCGCTATCGTTATCTATATCTAAAAATTTAACGAATCCTAAATGCAACCCATAAATGTTTGGGGTATTTATACTTGTTAGAGTTCCGTTATTATTGTTATATATTTTTATACTACTTATATCTGCCGAATAGTCTCCAGAAGTATCTACACCTCCAGAAATAACTAAATCTTTATCTCCATCATTATCATAATCTGCCCAATCTATCGATGGGTAAAAAAAGTTATCAATACTGGTATTCTCTTGTAAAAATGTTTGTCCATAAACACTATTTATTATTATAGTAAATAGAAGGAACTGCATATATCTTTTCATTGTACACTTTTAATGTGATCGTTAAAAAAAGGTAGTCAATACTACCTTTTTTTATTGTTCTAAAAATTATTTTAGTATTACTTTTTTAGTTGTGGTATATTCTCCTGAGTTAAATTGTAAAATATAAATACCACTAGACAAACTAGATAAGTCTAAGGTTTTATTATAAAACCCCGATCTATTTTTTAGGGTTTCTTGAAATACCTTTTGTCCTGTTGTAGAATAAATTGCAACTTCATTTTTATTTCCACTAAGTTTATTTACATCGTAGATTAAGTTTATCTTTTTGTCTACTGATGGGTTTGGATAAATTCCGAAAGAGATACCTTCTGCAACTTCTTCTACACTTAAAGTATTAGTAACGTTTTCAAATTTAAATGTTAAATCTCCTGAAGCGCTTCCTGAAAAAGATGTGAAATATATTCTATAAATTGTATCATCTGCATACTTTATATAAAATGCTTTATCAGAATCTACAGTAAAACCTGCTCCAGAAAACGATTTCCAATCGTAACCTATAGTATTTATAGCTGTAGAATACGTTAATGTTGGATTAGCTGGCATTCCTCCTGGCTCATCATTTTCTGCAACTTCTACCAAATCATTATGTAACACTCCTGTTACTAAATATTGAGTGTTTGGTGCTACTTCTGTAAAATATCTTGTAAACTTTATATCCCAATTTGCAATTGCTGGTTCTGCAACTACTTCGGTGTTATCTTGTAATGAGTAATAGTTGTATTTATTGTTTGGATTACTGGTATTGGCTACTGTAGCTGTTACATCTGCACTCCAAGAACTTCCATCCCAATTGCTATATTTAAAATTATATGCACCTTGGTAAGATTCGTTTATAAATTTTTTATAACTACCATCGGCATATTTTAATACAAATATTACTGTACCTTCTACTGTATGTGTTACAATATTATATTCTCCCCAACCATAGGTTGCAGATCCTTTAGAAAAAGCACCATCATTCCATACTGTATCACTATTGTATAATTTTGTCCATGAAGATTCATTAGCGACATCTATAGTATTCCAGTCATTAATATTATTAGAGGCTTCAAAAACTTCAATGCCTTTACCTCCATTTACACGAATAGCTTGAGCAAAGTTACTGGTTCGTAAAAATGCTATATCCCAAGAGTTAGCTGCAAATACTGTTTCTGTTTGTGTACTTAGTTTATAATAAACTTGATTAGAATATCCAGCTCCCATACTTGTATTTACAGTTGTTTCTTGTGCGTTAATAATAACTGCACTAAATAGTAAGGCGAATAAAAAATGTAATTTTGTGTTCATTTTAATTTATTTAATAATTTATTTAATAATT
The DNA here is from genome assembly GCF_053601635.1 of Pontimicrobium sp. MEBiC01747. Taxonomy (NCBI): domain Bacteria; kingdom Pseudomonadati; phylum Bacteroidota; class Flavobacteriia; order Flavobacteriales; family Flavobacteriaceae; genus Pontimicrobium; species Pontimicrobium sp. MEBiC01747. The sequence goes on along the minus strand of NZ_JBSHNS010000578.1, from coordinate 7,959 downwards.
TATTGTAATAGTTTATATTCAAATTCAGGGTAACCACGCTCTCCATTACTATTAGTTAATCCTAAAAATTTTAGTTTGTATATATTATTGTTTGAGTCTTTTATAATATAGAATCGGTCTGTATTTACAGCTCCTGTAAATACACTTCTCCAACTACTTCCTATAGTAGTTTGGTCTTGAGAAAAATTAGAGTTTATAACATCTTGCAGTGTAAAATCATTATAAGCAAAAGCAGTTGTATCTACTTTATAGGCTACAGCTCCACCTTTTCTATTATGAAAAACAAAGTCTGAAAAGCCATAACTACCAGCACCTGGTAATACACTTGTAAACACACTAAAACAGAGATCCCATTTTTCTTTTTGTGGCTCTACATCTACCAGCGTATTAGTATTAAAGCTAAAGTGTTTAAAATTATGGCTAGCGTTTTTAGATATTGTAATTTCTTGATGAGACGTATCATTTAAATTAGCATATTGTAAAATATAGTCTTCACCACTTTTTAGTATCCTAATTTTTTTCCAACCTCTAGCATCTCCTGCTATGGCAACACTTCCAACATTTGGAGTTACTGTACCTACTTCGTAACCAAGATTTAAAAGGTATACTGGGTTTTCACTATCTGTATCTGATATTTCATTTATAGCTGTTTCTAAAATATTTCCATTTGGTGCATCTACATACGCTGCATTTGAAGGATTAAAAGTTCCAATGGCTACTTGAGGCTGTATACTTGCCACATCTGCTTCTGTTATAGCATCTATATTAGTCTCGACTAATGCTTTAGTAGCCATATAAATAGACCCGTTTATGGTTACTCTAAATTCATCTCCATTGTAAAAGCCTAAATCCCAAGAATCTCTTTGTACTAACGTTGTACTTTCGCTACTTAAATCTACATATACTTGATTGCCTTCATTTGGTCCACCTACTTCGGCATTTATACTACCTCCTAATGCTGCAGATGCATTAATTAAAAAATTAGAGTTTCCTTGAATATTAGAATTCCCATAATCTATTGTGGTAATAGCAAACTCAATTTCTGTAGTTTCATCTAATGCTGTATTTAACTTATTAAAAGCAATAGTATTTTGTACCTCGCCATTAACTATTGGTAATGTTATAACATTATTAATGGCTGCTGGTAATGTAGAAAAATCTATACCATAAATAGCATTTTCTGGGCTAATTTGAATGGTTACACTTCCATTTTGAACAGCTGTTTCAGAATATACTAATGTAATAGTTTCTTCATTCTCTATTTCCATTAAATTTTTCGATAAACTTGAGAAAGCTACAACAAAAGGATCGCTTTCCAAACTATCATCTTTACTACAACCACTTACTACCAATACAGAAATGCATAGTATTAAAGTTGTAAATTTTAAGTATGAAATTTTCATGTTTTTATATATTTAAATTGTAAGCTAATTTTAAAAAATACGAACGGCCATAGCCCAAGAGTAGGTTTGTTGGTGGCCCGTTATGAGCCCCTCCAGAAAAGGCTGTTGTATTTACAGAAGTAACATCTAGTAGGTTTCTTACACCAAATGTTGCTTCAATTTTTTTATCTAAAAATGATTTTTTTACTGTGGCATCAAGCCAACTATAACCTTCTGTAGTCCCTTTTTGAAACTCTTGATTTCCTTCTGCATTTGTTCTTTCTACAAATTGGTGTTGTTGACCTATATATTTAAAATAAAGTGCAAATGCTGTGTTCCAATCTGGAACAACATAATTGATGTTGGTATTTAACTGAAAGTTGTATAAAAAATCGTCTTTAGCACTAGTGTTACTATCTAGAATTTTAGAGATCCCTAGTAAAGAAACTCCTAGATTAACCTTAAACCTATTATAGGCTATTGTATTTTCGGTAAATACTCCAAAAGACTTATAACTATCTATATTGTTATATTTAAATGCTAATGGTGATTGTTCTACAACTATAAGTTCTATCCTATCGTTAATAGCTATGTACGAAGTACTTATTTTATGTTTTATGCGTATTTTCTCATTAAATAAGGTATACTTTTTCTTTACATGTATAAATGCAGATAAACCTGTTTCTGGATTTAAATTAGGGTTTCCTTGTACATTATGGTTTACATCTACAAAATAGGTAAACAACTCATCGTAATTTGGTGTTCTGTTTGCAGAACCAACAATAGCTCTTAACTCTAAATCGTTTTTAAATGCGTATTTAGAGCTTAATGAAAATACATATTGGTTATCGAAAAGATTTGTAAACGATACGCGTGCTCCTGGTCTTAGCGAAAATTGATTATTTATATTTATTTCAGACGAAGCAAATACATCGTAATTATTTAGTTTCTGTTCAACTAAATTCTCATCTGGATCTATTGTAATGGCTAACGGAGATCCAAAACCTTTTTCGTTAGTAAGTTCATAACCTGCTTGTAAATTAAAAGTTGCAGTTTGTATTATATTACTAAAGGTTCCTCTAGAAAATAATGCTGTTCTAGACAGGTATTCTCCTTCTTGCTTATTTAATTTCTCGTCCCTTCTTATACGGTAAGTGTAGGTTTCTAAATCTTTTTTTTGCTCTTGGTAAGACCAGGATATATTATAATTTATTTTATTAGCTATAAGCCCATTACTGTTTAAATGATGTATGTATCTATTATTTCTATATATTTCATCTAGGGCTAAGGGATCGCTAGTTGCTGTTGCAGAATTCTCGTTTAAATCTACTGTACTGTTGTATTTATTTATACGCTCATTAAAAAAATCGAACTTATAAAATATATTAAACTTCTTTTTTTTATAATCTAAAAGTAACTTAGCATTGTGCTGTGCTTTTGGTAACCATAAGTGCCCTCTAAGTCCATCGTTTCTATCGTAAGCCTCTCCTTGCCTATTATTCCAAAACCCTCCAAAGTCGTTTCTTGTATAAGCTATGTTTCCAAAAAGATTATCTGTAATATTATGGCCAATTTTAACAGATTGTATGTGCCTTCCTTTGTCAAACCACTCATATTCGCTACCTACGGTTTCTTCTTGAGCATAGATTGTTAACGCGGTTTTACTGCGAGACGATTTTTTTGTAATAATATTAATAACTCCAGATACTGCATTAGCTCCATATTGCACCCCCATAGCGCCTTCTACAATTTCTATTTGCTGTATATCGTCTAAGTTTATTAATGTTAAATCAACATTATTTCCAACACCTTCTTCATTAATTACTGGTACATTGTCTATTAGTATTTTAAAATACTGGGCATCTAAACCAAATAAACTTACGCCAGATTTACCTGTAGATGTATTTGGTGTTACATTTATATTTAACGATTGGTTTAAAAGGTCTGCTAAGTTATTTGTGGCGCGTTGCTCTATTTCTCTTCTATTTATAACCTTTACTTCAAAAACAGATTTTTTTACAGATTGCGCATTGTATTGCCCAGTAACTACAACTTCATTAAGGGCTTCAACGTTTGTAGAATCTTTTTCAACCTTATTACGCTCTTGAGCAAAAAGGTTTGTTATTAAAAAAAGTGAAAAATAAATCGTTAAATATTTTTTATTTAGAATCATTCTTAATTAAATTTGCTGCAAACATATATCTTATTTTTATTCAATCTAAATAAGAATAGTAAAAAATTTAATTTTTTTTAACACATACAAATAATCTTACAAAATGAAAAAATCAACTACATTCATCATTTGCTTTATAGTATTTCTAGGTACTATAAATGCACAAAGCAAGAAAAAACAAGACCGCCAAGCTATTAAAGAAATGTGTGGTTGTTTTGAAGTTACGTTTAACTTTGCCGAGACTTTTAAGTATAGTAAAGACTCTCTTTATAAAGCATCAAAAACTAAAACAGATAAAGCTTTAGAATGGGCACAATTGGTTGAAGACGGTAAAAACAAAATATCTATTCAACATTTATTACAAGTAGGCCCACCTACAAAACCTTACATTGTAAAACACTGGAGACAAGATTGGTTATACCAAAACACAGATTTTTACATGTTTAATGGCAACAATACCTGGAACTATGTTAGCAAACCCAAAGCAGATGTAAAAGGACAATGGACTCAAAAAGTATATCAGGTAGACGATAGCCCGCGTTACGAAGGTTCTTCTACATGGGTACATGTAGATGGTAAGAGTTATTGGGAAAACACAACAGATGCCCCATTACCTAGAAGAGAATACACCAAAAGAAGTGATTACAATGTAACAGTTAGAGGTAACAGACAAGAAATTACAAAAAATGGTTGGGTACACGATCAAGATAACGATAAGGTGTTAAGAGAATCTGGTAAAACCGATGTATTAATTGCTAAAGAAAAAGGCTTTAACACTTATGTAAAAGTAGATGATAGTAAATGTAAAGCTGCTGCCGATTGGTGGAAAAAAAATGAAGAAAAATGGGCTATAGTTCGTAAAAAATGGGATGTAGTTTACGGTAATAACAAAACATTGTCTTTAAAAGCTAAGGTAGATAATAAAGCTTTATATAAACATCTATTTGCAGATGAAATGACTAAAGAAGATGAAATAGCAGACGTTATAGAATCTTTTGTAAAATAATGAACTTATGAAATCTATTAAACTAACCTTTAGTCTGTTGTTATTATTAACAATAGCTATGGGTAATGCTCAAGATTCTAATATTTTTTTAGATAGAGCCTACTGGAAAACAAACCCATCTATAAAATCTATAGAGCAAAACATTACAGAAGGTCATGATATTTCGGCTTTAAGTTCCTCATACTTTGATGCTGTTTCATGGGCTTTAATAGAACAAGTAGATAATAGAACTATTAAGTATTTGCTTAGTAAAAAGGGTAACGATGTTAATAAGAAAACTCACGATGGTAGAACTTACGTATTCTGGGCGGCTTACAAAAACAACTTAGAAATGATGCAGTACCTTATAAATAAGGGGGCAAAAATGAATGTTATAGATAGTCATGGCTATTCTGTTCTAAATTTTGCTGCGGTAACAGGACAACTAAACCCAAAACTATACGATTTATCTATAGCAAACGGCTCTAACCCCGTAACAGAAACCAATCATGATGGTGCTAATGCCTTATTACTGGTAGCTCCATTTTTAAAAAACGAGACATTAATTGACTACTTCACCTCTAAAGGCGTCTCTATAAATAGTACAGATGCAAACGGAAATGGGTTGTTTAATTATGCCACAAAAAACGGGAATATAGAACTATTAAAAACACTAGTTAACAAAGGTGTAGAAACTAATGTAATAACAAAAAATGGCGGTAATGCAATGATTTTTGCTAGTCAAGGCACAAGAAGACACACCAATTCTTTAGAAGTCTTTAAATATTTAGAGTCTATTGGGGTTACGCCAAACATTACAACAAATAGTGGTACCACGCCATTACATGCCTTAGCTTATAAATGTAAAGACTTAAAAGTGTTCGATTATTTTATATCTAAAGGTGTTGCAATAAATCAAGCAGATAAAGAGGGAAATACAGCACTATTAAATGCTGCATATAATAATGATTTAGCAGTAATAAAACACTTACTAAAATTAACAGACAATATAAATGTAGCTAATAATGAAGGGAAAACGGCATTAACGAATGCCATATATCGAAATACAGTTGATGTCGTTGACCTTCTTATTAAAAACGGTGCAGATATTACAGTTAAAGACAAAAACGGTAACACCTTGGCTTACTATTTACTAAAAGCATATAGGAGTAAATCTCCTGAAATATTTAATAAAAAGTTAGCCTTATTAACTAAAAACGGGTTAAATATAAAAGCAACTCAGGCTAATGGTAATACACTGTTTCATGTCGCATTAGACAATAGTAATTTAAATTTATTAAAACGTGTGCATGACTTAGGTATAGACGTAAACCAGAAAAACGATGAAGGGATTTCGCCATTACACATTGCTGCTATGAAAGCTAAAGACCAATCTATTTTAAAATATTTAATAAGCATTGGTGCAGATAAAACTATTAAAACAGATTTTAATGAGTCTGTATACGATTTAGCTAAAGAAAACGAGCTTTTACAGCTTAATACTATTAATATAGAGTTTTTAAAATAGAGTTTTAAAACACTATAACACATATTAGTGCCAACTGTAATGCTCATGTTAACTATAATAAATCAAAAAAAAATAACAATACTATTTAAGCAAATGAAAAAAATGCACTTATTTAAAACGCTCCCATTCCTTATATTCTCTTTTATAATATTTTCAAGTTTTATCACTAAAGCGACTTCATATAAATGTATGATACAAATGACTAATTATGCTGGCGAAGGTGCCTATATAGCCATTTCATTATTAAATCCTGAAGGAACGTATGAAAAAACCCTGTATGTACAAGGGGATGATGACGAATGGTATTATGATATTACAGAATGGTGGAAATTTCAAGGAAAAACAAGAACAGATATTGATGCAATTACTGGTGCTACTTTAAGCGGTGGAGAGCGTGTAATTAGTATAATCTCTATAGATGACGATAAAATAGATAAAGGTTATAAAATACGTTTTGAGACTGCCGTAGAAGATCAAGAATATTATAAAGATGATGTGGAGTTTGAATTAACTTCTGAAACTATAAAAAGTAAAATTGAAGGTAACGGCTTTATACGCTATGTACGCATGATGCCACAATAATTGTTATAAAAAATGACCATTTCAATATGGAGGTATAGCCACTTAGCCTTGGCTATATCTTCTTTCATATTCATAGCATTAGCCTCTATTACTGGTATTATTTTAGCTGTAGAACCTATTTCTAATCAGTTAAAACCCTATGTCATAGACAATAGCAAACAAATAACTTTAGCCGAAACAATTACTGCTTTAGAGCAACATTATGATGAGGTTATTATGTTAACCGTAGATGCTAATGGTTTTGTATCTGCATCTGTTGTTACTAAAAAAGGAGAAAGCAAAACCTTTTATATAAACCCTAGAACTGGAGAAAAAATAAGTTCTATTATAGAAAAGACACCCCTTTTTAAGTTTGCCACCAACTTACATAGGTCTTTATTTTTAAAGTCTACTGGGCGTTTTATTATAGGAATAATAGCATTAGTGTTGTTATTAATGGCAATTACTGGCGTCTTGTTAATTGCAAAAAGACAAGGGGGCATACAACGGTTTTTTTCAAAAACCATTAAAGAGAATTTTGAGCAATATTATCATATTGTAATAGGTAAATATACGCTTATCCCTATTATAATTATTACGTTAACGGGGATTTACCTGTCTTTAGAAAAATTTTCGGTAATACCAAAACATAAAACAACACATACTATTAATACTGCATCTCTCACAGCATCTCCTAAAATAAATACTACAGATTTTGCTCTTTTTAAAACAATTACATTAAATACAGTAAAATCTGTAGAGTTTCCCTTTTCTAAAGATGTCGAAGACCTTTTCTTAATTAAATTATTAAACCGTGAACTATTAGTAAATCAATACACTGGGCAAATAATAAGCGAGAAAAAGAACACGTTAATGGCAACATTATCGAGATGGAGTTTTATATTACATACAGGGCAAGGCAATATATTATGGTCTGTTATTTTATTAATAACCTGTATTGCTATTTTATTTTTTATTTATTCGGGTTTTGCAATGACTTTAAAACGCAAAAAGAAAAGCCCCTTACCCCATAATCGTTACAGTAAAGACAACGCAGAGTTTATTATACTTGTAGGCTCAGAAACTGGAAGCACTTTTAATTTTGCCACCACTTTTTATAACGCCTTAATTGCTAACGAAAAAACGGCTTACATATCAGAATTAAACCATTATAGTACTTACAAAAAAGCAAAGCATTTAATTATTTTTACTGCAACCTATGGTGATGGCGAAGCCCCAAGTAATGCCAAGCATTTTAAAAAACTAGTGCATAATACACCTGTAGAAAACACACTTAATTATTCGGTAGTTGGGTTTGGCTCTCTTGTAT
>NZ_JBSHNS010000577.1:0-886 GCF_053601635.1 Pontimicrobium sp. MEBiC01747 | reverse complement strand
GGAAACACTCTAATAAAGACCAAAATCCCGCTTTTTAGCGGGATTTTTTGCAATAAATAGAAGTTATTTAGGGTCATTTTATGATTGTCTCATAAAAAAGAGTATATTTGATTTATCGCTAATGAAAGTTAGCGGTAATTTTTCTTTTTCATAGCAATTTTTTCCCATCCTTAGTTTACTAAGGGTGGGTTTTGTTTTTTTATCTATTGTTAAAATAAATGCAAAGAGAGAAAGTTCTACACATTACATTTTTTATATTTACACGATTTTCACTATTATATTACTTTACCTAAAATTACTTAAGGTAAAAGAAAATAATTCTAATAATAAACTATGAGCAATCTGTTAGAAACACATTTGGTTTCTAAAAAATTCGGAGATTTTACAGCACTAAATAATGCGTCTATAACTGTGCCAGAAGGTAGTGTTTTTGGACTCTTAGGGCCCAATGGAGCTGGTAAAACAACACTAATACGTATAATAAATCAAATTACAATGCCAGATACAGGGCATGTATTATTAGATGGGAAACCATTGCAACCTCACCATGTAAAAGATATAGGATATTTACCAGAAGAAAGAGGATTGTATAAATCAATGAAAGTAGGAGAGCAAGCCTTGTATTTAGCGCAATTAAAAGGCATGCAAAAGGCAGAAGCAAAAAGACGATTATTACAATGGTTTGAGCGTTTGGAAATAGGAGACTGGTGGAATAAAAAAATACAAGAACTCTCTAAAGGAATGGCTCAAAAAATACAATTTGTAGTTACTGTATTACATGAACCTAAACTACTTATTTTCGATGAACCATTTTCAGGATTCGATCCTATTAACGCCAATATTATTAAAGATGAAATATTAAGATTAAAAAATGAAGGTGCTACAG
>NZ_JBSHNS010000576.1:0-5066 GCF_053601635.1 Pontimicrobium sp. MEBiC01747 | reverse complement strand
GTGTATTACCAGGAGAATGGTCTAAAAAGTTAATATTATTTTCGTGTAGTTTATAAGTAAAAGCAGTAAACTGTTTTAAAATCTTGTCTCGTTCTGGATATAATGGATTATGTATTAACACTCTAAAATCTAAGTCGTAATCCACGTGCTTACTAATGTAGTAGCTAGATTTTAAGCCTACTGCATTTGTATTTTCTATATATGCTATGGGAAATGGTGTTAATATATTAGCTTCTGTAAGTCGTTTAGCATACTCAAAAGAGCGCCTGGCTTTAGACTTCCTAACATGCTTGTATATAACACTATTAAAAGCTTTAGGTGTTTTAAACGATTTTATATTAATGGTTTCGTCTGCTACTGTAAAGCTTTTTATAACATTACGTTCGCCTTTAGTTATGTACGTTCCTTTAGTTTCAAAATGTGCAATACAGTCTAACAGTTCTGTTTTTAAATGTTTGTATTTTGGATGGATGTGTACAATACTCATATAATGCGGTTATTTTTCAAAGATATGTGAAACTAAATTTTAATAAAAGCCGAAAAAATAATATTTTGCGTACAGACACCAATTAACTAGCATAGATTCCCTAATTATAGGGAAATGAGTATGAAAAACATTTTAGTTATACAAAACAAACGTATTGGAGATGTATTAATCGCTTCTGTAATTGCGCAGAATATGAAAAAACTATATCCCGAAAGCACTATAGATTATTTAGTTTACGATTATACTACTGGTGTTATTGAAAACAATCCTAATATTGATAATATTATTGTTATTAATGACGCCGAATTAAAGAAAATAGGAAACCTACTCGCTTTAATAAAAACCATTAGAAAACGTAAATACGATATTATTTTCGATCCTTACGCAAAAATGCAAAGCCGATTAATTTGTTTGTTTTCTAAAGCACCTATGCGCATTGGATTTAAAAAACGAGAAAAAAACCCACCGTTAAAATTTTATACTCACAATATTTCTTTTTTAAAACAGAAATCTAAAAACTGCGGAAAAGCCATTGAGGACCGTATTAATATGATAACGTCTGTTTTTGATTGTTCTAAAATAACCATAGACGAAGTACCTCAAATTACATTAACTGCTAAAGAGCAATTGTATGATAAGCTAGAAAAATACGACAAACCATTTATTATGCTAGGGATTTTAGGTAGTACGCCTCAAAAATCTATGCCTTATGAGTACATTGTTACTATTATAGATTACATTACCAAGCATTATAATGTTAATGTCCTTTTTAATTATGCGCCACACCAAAAAGAGGATGCTTTATCTATATACGAGCAATGTGCAGATAAAGACAATATTGTTATAGATATTTATGAAGATAGTATTCGTGGTTTTATAACACTAATGAATAAGTGTACATTATTAGTTGGTAATGAGGGCGGAACGATACACATATCTAAAGCATTAAACAAACCAACATTTACAATTTTTTCTCCTTATGTTTTAAAAGAACATTGGGCAAGTTTTGAAGATGGAACAATGCATACATCTATACATTTACTAGAGGAAAAACCCGATTTGTTTTCTAAAGATAGAAGTGAACGCAGAAAAATTGAAGAAGACCCAACTTATATGTACAAACAATTAACGCCCGAGTTAATTATACCAAAGTTGAAAGTATTTTTAAATAACCACCTTAAGAAGCATTAAGCATTACATGAACATTATAGATAAATTTCATAACTGGAGACGTAAACAACGCTGGAATAAACAATACAGAAATGGTCGTTGGGATAACTTAAAAAATGAAAGAGAACGTATTAGATACCAAACTATAGCCAATAATATTGGTAAACATGGTAAAAGTGGTTCAGATATTTTAGCTTTAGGGTGTGGAGAGGGTATTTTACTAGAAAATCTACAAGACACAGATTTTAACTTTTTCTATGGTATGGACTTCTCGTCTGTCTCCATAAAAAAAGCTAACAAAAAACAGTTAAAAAATTCTAAGTTTGTTTGCGCAGATATACACACATTTACTCCGGAAGCAAACTACGATGTTATTGTGTTTAACGAAGCGTTTTATTACATACACGAAACTGAAAAGGCTAATGTTTTAAAAACCGTATTATCGCATTTAAACGACAATGGTATTTTAGTTATTTCTATTTACAGAGAAGGTTTAGGCTGTTGGGAGTATTTTGATGACAACCCACAACTTAAAAAACTAGATTTTGAAACTGTAACTACAGACGAAGAAAAAACGTATTGGAAAATAGGAACTTACAGAAAATTGTAAGTTTAACCTATTATACATTTAGAGAGAGTTGAGTTCGTAAAATGAGTTCTCGATACAATTCCGATAGCTATCGGAATCACTAGAACCGACGTTCACTTCTTTTTGTATTAAATGTAAGCTTACTCTTTTACCTCTAGCTTTTCTATACCATAAGGTGTTTTTATCACTTTATTGTACTTTGTATTACGTCTTATGGCTAAATTTCTATCTAACGATTCTTTAGTTTTATAACCTCTAGGGTGTTCTAAGTGTAAACAAATAGCTTTATATCTAATCTGTTTTGTTTTTATACCAAGGTTTACCAAACGCTCTCCTAATTCTCTATCTGGCCCACCATATTGCATACGCTCATCGTAACCATTTATAGCTATTAAATCTGCTTTCCAAGCGCTAGAATTACAGTTATTAAACGTTGCGCCTGTTGGTGTAACAACGTCTAAAAAGTTTGCTAACTTATCACCAACACTTAGCTTTAGTTCTTGTTTTTTTCCTAAAACACCTTGTTTTTTTAGCCATTTAGGTTTAAAACAGTCACCACTATCTATATCACTTAATGCTATTGCATCACTTGTTGGTTTATCTAATTTACAATAGCCTCCAGATAAAAAGAATCCTTTTTCGGCATATTTAGCATGTGTAGACACAAAATCTGGTCGAGCAATACAATCGCCATCTGTCATTAAAATATAATCGTACGCTGTTTGTACAATACATTTATTTAATAGTTCTTGTCTACGATAGCCTTTATCTTCATGCCATATATGACGCAATTTTACTGGGTAATCTTCCATAAAAGACTCTATTAAAGCTTTAGTAGTTTCGCGAGAGCCATCATCTGCAACTATAACTTCAAAATTAGTATAATCTTGATTTTTATAACTCTGTAACACTTTACTTAAATAGTCTTCAGAATTATAAGTACTAACTATTACAGATATTGGTAAATCCTTCATGTTAAATTTTATTTTGTCATTTCCACGTCGGTGGAAATTTTATATTTTATTGTTTCCGTGAAGACAGAAACTTTATAATTTAATGTCGTTAATTATTTGCTTTGCAAATGTACGCATATATATTTATTTCGTAGTGTTTTAGCTTTAAGAGAACAACTTTTTAAATGTAACTCTAGTTTATTTTTAGTGCTAAAAAGTGCTTCTATATCTAATTGTTGTGCATTTGTTTTCCAAGCCGATGTGTTACAAATCATTGTGTTTTTTCGTTCTGTTACATCTAAGCCATTTTCTCTAAGCCAATTAAAATCGAAACAATCTTCTCTGTAAACAGCAGTGCTTTCAATTCTAGGGGCATCGCTAAATAGTTTAGTTTTACCTGTTATAAAATACCCTTCTTCACGCTTTGCTACATGCTGCTCTATAAAATCTTTTCTAGGTATAGTATTTGTATTTGAAAAAATTAAATATTCTGTATTACTATAACCTATAACCGTTGTTTTGGGTTGTATATGGATTTCAAAAAATACATGCTCTGCAATACTATTAACAATCTTTGTAATGGCTTCTGTATTATTCTCGGTTACTATAATAACTTCAAATAAACGATAGGCTTGATTATTATAGCCATATAATGTGGTTTCTAAATGTTCAAAACCATAAGCATCGCTTAATATTATTGTTGTGTCTATTTTTGTCATATAAGCAACAAAGATAAAGTTTTTTAGTAAGTTTGTGCTTGAAATTGTTATGACAAAACTCTCTGTAATTATACCCACTTATAACGAAGCACTTTATCTTAAAGATGCTCTTTATTCTGTTAAGTTTGCAGACGAAATTATTGTTATAGATTCGTTAAGTACAGACAACACTGTTGAAATTGCCGAGAATTTTGGTTGCAAAGTACTCTCTAGAAAGTTCGATAATTTTTCTAATCAGAAAAATCATGCTTTACAATTTGCTACTGGAAAGTGGGTATTGTTTGTAGATGGAGATGAACGTATTCCTTATGCTTTAAAACAAGAAATTTTAAAGGCCATGAACTCTGGAAAACATAGCGGTTATAAACTTAATTTCCCTCATTTTTATATGAATCGTTTTCTGTACCATCATAGTGACGATGTGACACGATTAGTTATTAGAGAACGTTGTCGTTTTGAAGGGAGTGTACACGAAAAACTCATTGTAGAGGGGTCTATTGGTAAGCTAAAAAACCCTGTATTGCACTACACGTATAAAGGCTTAATGCATTATATAAGTAAAAAGGATAGTTATGCTTGGTTTCAAGCAGAGCAGATGCTTAAAAAAGGAAAAAAAGCCACCTATTTTCATTTAGCTTTTAAACCGTTCTATCGTTTTTTTAGCAGTTATATATTACGTCGCGGTTTTATGGATGGTATTCCTGGTTTAACGGTTGCTACTATAAATGCTTATGGTGTTTTCTCTAGATATGTTAAGTTGATATTGTTGCAGAAAGGCATTCGTTAATTTATAGTTATGTATAATGCGACAGTAAAGATTACAGATTCCAAAGCTCTTTCTAAAGCAATTCATAAAAACAATTATTTAATTGTTTTTATACTCCTCGTTTTTGTACTTACAGATTTCGATATGTTAAGTGTAAAACCTAAGTTTATTACCCTGGAATCTACTATAGTTAATCTTATTTTAGTTTTTCAAGTTATTTTTATTATTTCTATTTATGTTTGGTCTTTAAAAAAATGAACTACACTTACTATTTTAAACAATGGCTTTACCTCAAAAGGTAATTATACAGATACTGTAAGTTTAAAGACTATTATTGATTTTATGGAAAAGAAAATTCGCGTTTCATCAAATATTAGGTTAA
>NZ_JBSHNS010000575.1:0-9109 GCF_053601635.1 Pontimicrobium sp. MEBiC01747 | reverse complement strand
AACTTTAGTTGCTAAATCATTACTGTAAATAGCAAATTCATAATCTATATCAATATTACTTTCTAATAATTTATCTCTTAAAAGTTCGTCTATTTCTTCTTTACTAACTCTTTTATGAATTGGTTTTCTATGAGCGTATTCGTCATAAAAATCCTCGTATAATACGTTCATAGATCGTGTTATATTACCAAACTGAGATAACATTGCATTGGTTCTAGTTTTTCCGTCTACGGCATCTGTTCTAATAACCCTAGTTTCTTGCCTATTAATAATGCGTTTTATACTTGTACTGTCTAAACCTATGTCAAAGAGCGTTGATGATAATTTATAACTTTCTTCTAATATTCCTTGTCTGTAAGTTGAGATCTCATTGCTTCCATCTTTTTCTTCTTTTAAATATAAATCTAAAATAGCTGTAGAGTCTGGAACTTTCCCTCCTTTATTCAGTAATTTTGATAGTTTATAGACATAATCTCTATATTCTCTACTACCAATTTCATTAGAAACATCACTTAAAGCTTTTTTAACTTTAAATTCAAATTGATCTTCTTCGTTTCTTACTGAGTTTGTTATATAATAGGCTTGCACAAAAATGATCCCCATTAAAGATAAACTCATTAAGATGACTAAAACCAGAAATACTTTTTTACTCATCATTCAAAATTAATATTTTAACATTTAGCAATAAGACCATTTAACCTTACATTAACAAAAATGTTAAAATTTAAGCTTCCTTTTTAAATGTAATAAGTTTTTTGTGTATTGCTAACACTTGTTTTTTTGTAGATTCTAAATCGTTGTTTTCTATTACAAAGTGAGATTTTTCTACTTTTTTAGCATCGTCCCATTGGTTTTTAATAATAGAAAGAACCTTCTCTTTAGTTGTATTATCTCGTTGCATTACGCGCTCTATTCGTACCGATTTTTGGGCTATTACTGTTATAATATAATCGTAATGTTTGTAGCTTCCATTTTCAAATAAAATAGCAGCTTCTTTAATAACGTATGCTGCTTTTTGCTTTGCTTTCCATTTATTAAAATGTCTACCAACTCTTGGGTGTACTATAGCATTCATTTGCTCCAACAAAGCTTTATTATTGAATATAGCTTGAGATAAAAATGGTTTGTTTAATTCATTATTTACATAGGCTTCTTCTCCAAATAACGCTGTTAATTTACGTTTTATAACCTTAGACTTTACCATTAATTTTTTGGCTTCTTCATCTGCTATATAAATAGGTACTCCTAATGCTTCAAATGCTTTAGCTACTGTAGTTTTTCCGCTTCCAATGCCTCCTGTTAATCCTACTGTAATCATATTGTTTATTCTGTAATAATAAATTCTATCTTTTTTTGATGTAGCCTCGTACTTTTTACGCCTTCTGGTTGCTCTATTAATAGTGGTGTTAAATAAGTACTATCTCCTCTTAGGTCTTTATAATTGCATATTACTTTAAACCTCATTAGATCTATAGTATTAAAAGCTTCTAAACTTGTATAATACGATACATTTACATTTTTAGGAAAATGCTTTAATTTTATTCCTTTAGGCACATTAGTTATAAGCACAGGCACACTAATTGTACCTTCTGTAAACCGTTCTACTGTTGCACTTACTTGAACGGAAGTATAGTCTAATTTAACTTTTTTATCAATACCATTCACTTTTAGGTTTAATGTTTTTTGTATTGGTGTTTTTACATTCTTTAATATTAACGGTTCTGTTTCAATGCTTACCAACTTAGAAAGCATTGTTTTGGGGCCTATGACTTTAATGGAATCTGGGGTTGTTTTAATAGGCTCCAAAATATCATAACCAGGACTGTATGTAATTTCGGTATTTATTTTTACAGGAATATATTTTATAGCGTTAGTATCGTACTTAAACCTTAATGTATCTGGGTTTATGCTTTTAATTATTGTATTCTTATCAAACTGTTCGTTAATACCAGAAAAACCTTTAGCTTGACTCCATATAAAATAGTCTTCTGTTTTATTTACATCTTCATTAAAATCTATCTCTAATCTTGGTGTTTTTAAATAATAATTAAGCCATTTAAAACCGTATGTAGTTAACGTTACTTTTAATTGATGAGTAGAATCATTTAATACTATAACTTCTTCTGGTACATTTTCTGGTTTTACATTAAAAGTAATAGTGTTAGTATATTCCCTAGATAATTTAGTTAATACTAAAATTATAAACGCTAGTAGAAAAAAAAGAAAAAACACATTAATTCTCTTACTTTTAATTACTTTAACTATTTTGGATTGTAACGCAGTCATTAGTTAATTTTAAAAAATAGCTTAGGAAATGCTTCTTCTGGTTTTTTATTAAATAATTTAATTGCTGTTGTTACTTTTAAGAAGCCTGTACCATATCCATAAAACTGAATATTTATTGCTATTAAAGCTTGTAATGCTATAACAATACTTTTAGTTTGTATTAATGCTAAAACTAAAGCTAATAAATAATATCCAGAAAGTAATACTAATGGTAAAAAAACATTACAAATAGCTAAAATAACTGCTGCTATTGCACCTAAACAGAATAGGGTTGGAAACCAATATGTTAGTTTTTTAGTTTCTGGATGCCATAGGTTTAGTATTGGCCTAACCATTCCAAATTTATTTACTTGTGTATAAAATTTAGACCACGATATGCGTCGTTTATGATATACGTATGCTTCTGGAATTAATTTTGTTTTATATCCAGCGTTCCAAAGACGTATAGTTAAATCTGGATCTTCCCCTGGATGTATGCTTCCAAAACCATTTGTTGTATTGTATGCCTTTTTAGAAATCCCCATATTAAAACTTCTTGGCTGAAATTTACCTACGCTATTTTTATTCCCTCTTATACCTCCTGTTGTTATAAAGGAAGTCATGCTAAAATTAATTGCCTTTTGTAAATTAGTAAAGGATTCATGCGCTGCATCTGGTCCTCCAAAACAATCAACATAATTAGATTTTAAACTTTTTATTACTTCTGTAAGGTATTGTTTAGGTAAAATACAATCACTATCTAATATTATAAAGTAGTTTCCTTTTGCTTTTTTCATTCCATAATTTCTAGAATCTCCCGGTCCAGAATTCGGTTTATTATAGTATGAAATATTAAGTGTAGTATTATATTTTTTTATAACCGATTCACAGGTTATGGTAGAGCCATCTTCTACTATAACTATTTCATAATCTACAGAGGCTTCTAAAGCTGTAAAGCTTTGTAAAAGCTCCTCTATTTCATCTGGGCGATTATATACAGGGATAACAAAAGAAAACTGTAATTGCATGATGCAAATGTAATCTAATAGCTTTTAAAATTTAAGTTGTGGAATCGATTTATTTTTTTATAAATTGAAGTGTATAGAGTTCTACATTGTCTTGTGCCAATTTTATAAAATAAAGCCCTGTATTTAATTGTGCTACACTAATATTTTTAGTCTTTACTTTAGCAAATGTTTCTCTCAACACTTCTTCTCCTAAAACATTATATATTACAAGTCTATCAATATTATGTTCTGCTTTAATAGTTAGTGTATTTAATGCTGGGTTAGGAAACAAAAATGCTTTAGTACCCAAATTGTATTCATCTATACTTAATGTGGAGTTTCCTTCTTGTATATTTAATGTTTGGTTGGCTGCAACATTATAGTATATATCTTCATTTCCACTTAACCAACTCACTTTTACATAATCTATTATTGTATTTGCACCTATGCCAAAAGATTCTGTTCCTGAGTTTTGCCCTAAATAGCCTTCGCCACATAACGTATATCTATATTGTTTGTTTCCGTTAATAGATATTTCTATAAGAGAGCCTATACCATCTCTATTACTTTGTACACCTTCTAATTTTACTTTTAACCAATTATTAGTTGTTGTAGTTTCGTTTTTCCATATAAATATATTTTCGTTATCTGCATTACTTACTATAATTTCTGGTAATCCATCATTATCTACATCTCCAATAGCGTTAGAGTAACTTTCTCTTGTGTCATTACTAAAACCTGCATTAGGGATTGAAAACTGCCCCAATCCATCGTTTTCATAAAAAGCCGCGGATAGATAATTAGAATTAGAGCCGTCAAGCAGTCCGCTTACATATATATCTAAATCCATATCGTTATCTGCATCTAAAAATACTGCTCCCCATGCTATACTATTAAATGTTGTTTCGTTTGTTACAGCTACATTTGTAAAGGTTTCGTCTCCATTGTTTTTTAAAAACACATTACCTTCTGCTGTATTAGTTACATAAATATCTAGCCAACCATCATTATTATAATCTTCAACAGTAACAGACATAGCACCAATCATTAAATTAGTGTTAGATGAGACGCTTACGTCTGTAAATGTTCCATCTCCATTGTTTTTATATAGTACATTAGGGTTTTCTATTCTATCATTAGACACATAAATGTCTTGCCAGCCATCATTATTAAAGTCTAAAAATGCGGCACAAAATGTTAAATCACTAACATTTAAAATTCCTGATGCCACACTAACATCTGTAAATGTTCCATCTCCATTATTTCTATATAAATAATTAGGCACTATTTCATTTACATCTCTGTTGCTTAAAAAAACATCTAAAAATCCATCGTTATTATAATCTCCCCATGCTGCTCCATAAGTAAATATATTTGTGGTGGGTAATTGTGAAGCGACTGTAACATCTGTAAAGTTTAAATTACCATCATTTAAATATAGTTTATTACTACTTGCATTACTTGTAACAAATAAATCTTTATCGCCATCATTATCAAAGTCTACCCAATTAACTTGTTTGTGCTGCGAAGTATTACTGGGTATATTTATATTGTCTTCAATAAAAGCTCCGTTTACATTTTTAAAAAATCGTAATGGCTGTCCTGCTTGCGATGGTAATGTAATATCGTCCCAACCATCATTATTATAATCATAAAAACTTATTCCATTACCTATTGGTGTGTCTCCGCAGGTTTCTGCTATTCCTAAAGATGTGGCTTCATCTATAAAATTAATTTGAGCTTTTATACTTATAGTACATAATAGACATAGTAAAAGCTTAATGCTTTTCATGCTTAGTTTATTTAATTGGTTATTAGTTAAATATAGTATTATTTTTCTATATACTAAAATAAGACTAATATAGGGTGTATGTTGTAATATTTTAAGACTAAAAAGCCCCAAAACATATTGTTTTGAGGCTTTTAATATATTTTAGTGTGTAGTTTATTCTTCTGTTCCTACAAAAGCATCCATAACAGCATCACTAACGCCCATGTTACTAAATCCTCCATCGTTATAAAGGTTTTGTAATGTAACACGCTTTGTTAAATCACTAAATAATGTTACTGTATAGTTAGCACAATCTAATGCTGTTGCGTTTCCTAAAGGAGACATTTTATCTGCATAGGCTATAAATCCATCAAATCCTTTTACACCTTGTCCTGCTGTTGTTGGTGTCGGTGATTGAGAAATAGTATTTACTCTTACTTTTTTATCTCTTCCAAAGAAATAACCAAAACTACGTGCTATACTTTCTAAATAAGCTTTGTTATCTGCCATATCATTATAATCTGGAAATACACGTTGTGCAGCCATATATGTTAATGCTACTACGCTTCCCCACTCGTTCATTGCATCTGCTTTGTAAAGTGTTTGCATTACTTTATGAAAAGACATTGCTGAAACATCTGTTCCTTTTTGTGTCCAATCGTATTTTTGGTCTGTATATGCTCTTCCTTTTCGTACGTTTACAGACATTCCTATTGAGTGCAATACGAAATCTATTTTACCTCCTAAAATCTCCATAGATTTTTCTACAAGGTTTTGTAAATCTTCTTCCGAGGTTGCATCTGCTGGTATAATTTGAGACCCGGTTTTTTCGGCTAATTCATTTATTTGCCCCATTCTCATTGCTATAGGTGCATTTGTTAATACAAACTCCCCTCCTTCTTCATGTACACGTTCTGCAGTTTTCCATGCTATAGAATTAGCATCTAATGCACCAAAAATAATTCCTTTCTTACCTTTTAGTAAATTGTATGACATACTGTTTTTATGTTTAGTCGATTGTTATATTATTTAAATAAAAATTTAATTTTTTGAAAACTATTCATTTTATTCTTAACTCTATATAAAGAAGCATTTATTTCTTCTATAAAACTATGATTTGTCGAATTTATTTTAGAGTACTTATAGTATTTGTACGCTATTTCTAAATTATTTCTAAGCTCGAATGCTTTACCCATTAAGCTATATATTGTACCTCTATCTATCCCCTCTATTTTTAAAGCTTCTTCTCCAAATTTTATCATTTCGTCATACTTATTTATATCTACTAAAAAGTATGAATAATTAATGTAAGGAGAATGGTAATTATTAGCATATTTTAATGCTAATTTAAAATGGGTCTCAGCTTTAGTATAATTATTCATTTTTAAATGATAAATCCATCCTAAATGATTATGCGCTTTGCTATAATCTGGATAATCTAATAAAACTTTATAGAGCAAATCTTTAGCTTCTACAATGTTATTTTTAGATATAAGGTTATCAACTTCAAAAAGTAAATCTTCAGCGTGGTTAAACTCATCCATATTCTTCAAAGATACTATTAATTCAATAATTGTTTTGCATGTGCTATAGCAGAACTCGATAAATCTACACCTCCTAGCATTTGTGCTATTTCAACAACTCTATCGTCATGATTTAATTTTACGAGGTTTGTAACTGTTATATTATCTACATCTTCTTTATATACCTTAAAGTGTGTATGTCCTTTTGCTGCAATTTGTGGCAAATGTGTAATGCTAAATACTTGCGTTGTTGCACTCATCTTCGCCATAATATCTCCCATTTTGTTTGATATTTCTCCAGATACTCCTGTATCTATTTCATCGAACATAATGGTTGGTAAATTTATATATTGGGTTAAAATAGATTTTATTGCTAACATAATTCTAGATAACTCTCCGCCAGATGCTGCTTTTTTTAATGGATTAAAGTGCCCGCCTTTGTTAGCAGAAAACAAAAAGTTTAATACTTCTTTACCATTATTATAATAGGTATCTACTAATTCTAAACTTATATCAAACTGTGCGTTTGGCATTCCTAAACTAGACAAAATGGTTTCTAGTTGCTTCTTTAGCTTTGGAATAGCTGCCGAACGTTTTTTATGTATCTTTTCTGCTAGTGTATTTAAGGCTAATGTTACGGTAGCTATTTCTTCTTCTTTAGCTTTAATTGTAGCATCTATATTTTCTGTATCTGATACTTTCTGAGATAATGTGTCTCTTATTTCTATTAATTCTGAAACGGTGTTTACCACATGTTTCTGCATTAAATTATTAAGTACGGTTAATTTACCGCTTACTTCTGCTAAGCGCTGAGGGTCTGCATCTAAATTATTTTGAAAGTCTTCTAACTCCCCAAAAACATCATCTAATTCTATTAAGCTACTATTAACACGATTATATATATCTGTGTATTTAGTTGAAAGTGTTGAAGCATTTTGTAATGTGTTCTTTAACTCCGTTAAAGTATTTAAAATACCTATTTGCTCTTCACTTAATAATTGGTTCGCGGTTGTTAATTTTTCTTGTAGTACTTCTACATTGTTTAAAATTTCGTACTCCTCTTCCAAGCCTTCTAATTCATTTTCTTTTAAATTAGCGTCGACTAGTTCTTTTAATAAAAAGGCATTATAGTCATGCTCTTTTATGGCTTCGGTTTGAAATTTTATTAGTGTGGTTAACTCTTTTTTAAGAGTTTTATAAATAGACAGTTTTGCACTGTATTGTTCTAATCCTTTTTTATTATCGGCTAAAGCATCTATAACTTGAAATTGAAAGTCATCGTCTACTAATTGAAGTGTTTCATGCTGCGAATGAATATCTATTAAGCGTGCTCCTAGTGTTTGTAAACTACTAAGGTTTACTGGAGAATCATTAACAAATGCTCTAGATTTTCCTGAAGGTAATATTTCTCGCCTTATAATGGTTTGAGATTCGTAATCTAAATCGTTAGCTTTGTATAGTGTTTCTAAGTTATAGTTTGTTACGTCGAATACCGCTTCTATAATACATTTACTGCTTTTATCTCTTAAACTACTTAAATCTGCTCTTTTTCCTAAAATTAAAGATAGACCTCCTAGTAAAATAGATTTTCCTGCTCCTGTTTCTCCTGTAATAATAGTAAAGCCTGTATTAAAATCTACTTGTAGATGCTCTATTAAAGCATAGTTTTTTATAGTTAGTGAGGTTAACATATTTTAAGTAATGTATAAAATTATACGTCTTGCTTTTTGGTTATAACCTTATTTTAATACTATATTATATTAGTATTTT
Organism: Pontimicrobium sp. MEBiC01747; assembly: GCF_053601635.1. Taxonomy (NCBI): domain Bacteria; kingdom Pseudomonadati; phylum Bacteroidota; class Flavobacteriia; order Flavobacteriales; family Flavobacteriaceae; genus Pontimicrobium; species Pontimicrobium sp. MEBiC01747. The sequence goes on along the minus strand of NZ_JBSHNS010000575.1, from coordinate 773 downwards.
ATATTTCTCCATTTACTGGAATACGTTGGAGCTACTCTATTAAGTACGTCTATTAAATTTGCTATATCTACGTTTGGCCCTCCTGTGTATATACTAGCTATCTCGTCTGACTTTGCATCGAAAAACACTCTTGCTAGATATGAGTTTGGGCGTCTATTATTCATTTTTTTAAAGGCCAATAATGCTGTAGCTATTTCACTTTTTCCGCCCTTTACATTGTCTCCCATAATGTCTAACCCCTTTCTGTGGTAATTATACATTACTTCTCTAAACTCTCTATAGGTTGGCGATAAAATATTATCTATTAATGCAAATCTACTTTGTAACCCATCTTCTAACTTCCACCCTTTAAAATTTTCTTGTTGTGAGTAGTTAACTATTTTTTGTGCTTGCGTATAATATTCTGTACCTCCATCTTTAGAAAACGTATCTGCATCCATACCTAAAATCATATAAATATGAAATGTTAGTACCGATATTAAGTTAGATTCGTATTGGTTTTCGTTATATATTAAATTCTGAAATTCAACATATCTAAAGTTAAAATCCTTGTCGTTTATATTATAAACTGGTGTTGTATAGCTTGATCCAAATACTGGTCTTGACGATTGTACTTGTATGCCTGCTTTAAAGTTCTCTCCAGAGTTTTCTGTAACGTTTATAACAATATTACAGTCTATACGTTCTTGTAAACCAACTGTTTTTTTAGTCCATTTTCGTTTATTTACAAACTCTGTTAATTGGTTTTCTAGTGTTTTATACAACTGTAGGTT
>NZ_JBSHNS010000574.1:0-1310 GCF_053601635.1 Pontimicrobium sp. MEBiC01747 | reverse complement strand
ATTGAAGCTGGTATTGAAGGCATTCCCGCTATTGGTTTTTCTAATTTAAACCATAGTTGGGAAACTAATTTTGAAGCTTCAAAAAAATATGCGAAAATTATTGCTAAAAATGTTTTAGTTCATGGTTTAAAAAAAGGTGTTGTTTTAAATGTAAACATTCCTGACTTAGAAGATTCTAAAATTAAAGGTGTTAAAATATGTAGACAAGCCAAAGCTAATTGGAAAGAGGCTTTCGACAAAAGACAGACACCACAGGGTAAAGATTATTATTGGCTTTCTGGAGTATTTGAAAATTATGATGATGGTGAGGATACCGATGAATGGGCTTTAGAGAATGGTTACATTTCTGTAGTTCCTGTGCAATTCGATTTAACAGCTCATCAATGTATTCAAGAATTAAACACATGGCGTTTTAATGAATAAAAAAGCAATTATTACTGGTTTTATAACTGGGTTAGCGGTTACTTTTATAGGCATAACTATTTATGTGCTTTATTTAAATGCTAGTTTAGGCTTAGAATCTAAAGAAATTATACAAAAAATAGTATCTTTTTCTACTATTAAAAACTATGCTGGTATTGGCATCCTTTTAAATCTTCCTGTTTTTTATTACTTTTTGAGTAGAAAAAAAGAGGATTATGCCAAAGGGTTAATTTTAGCTATTATAATAGTTGCTATTATCTTTTTAGTAAATAAGTTTTAGAGAATTATAATCAATAACAAAACTATTAATACAAGCAGATGAAGTATTATATTATTTCGGGAGAGGCTTCGGGAGATTTACATGGTTCTAATCTAATGAAATCTCTATTACTTCAAGATGTCGATGCCCATTTTAGGTTTTGGGGAGGAGACCTTATGCAAAGTGTAGGAGGAACTCTCGTAAAACATTACAAAGACCTCGCTTTTATGGGGTTTTTAGAGGTTGTTATGAATTTAAGAACCATAACTCGAAATTTAGCATTCTGCAAAAAAGATATTGAAGACTATAATCCTGATGTTATTATTTTTATTGATTATCCTGGCTTTAATTTACGCATTGCTAAATGGGCTAGGCAGAAACAGTTTAAAACTCATTATTATATTTCTCCGCAAATATGGGCTTGGAAAGAAAATAGAATTAAAGCTATAAAAAACGATATTGATGAGATGTATGTTATTCTTCCTTTTGAAAAGCCTTTTTATGAAGATAAGCATAATTTCCCTGTACATTTTGTTGGCCACCCTCTAATTGATGCAATTGCTGGACGAGTGCAGGTCGATGAATTTGAATTTAGAACTCAAAATGGTTTAAGTAATAAGCCTATTAT
>NZ_JBSHNS010000573.1:0-30227 GCF_053601635.1 Pontimicrobium sp. MEBiC01747 | reverse complement strand
ACGTTATCATTAATGCTATAACAATAAGCGTTAATATAAACATTTTAGTGTTTAGCCTTTTGTACATTAAAAAGATTAGAAGTGCATACAACGGAATCCAATTTATTTTTGTTGTATAAAACATCCAGAAACCATCCCAAGTTGGGGTTCCTAAACCATTTAAAAATAAAAACAATTCTTTGTCTAATTCTATAAGCTGTTCTAACATATTATATTATTTGTGCATTAACCACAAGGATTTTACTATTAAACTATTACTATATCTTTTTTGTGTTAAAACAAACAACAAAAAAGATAGTGCTACAATTACAAAGTACTCACCAATTGCTTACTAAATAAAGTAGAAGAGTAACCCCATACGTGTTAGTCCTCGTAGCGCGATACTTCTCTGTCGTAAAAAGCAGTAGCTTCCTTAATTAAATTTTCGGTTTCTAGCTCTAATTCTTTTTGATCGTGAGTATCAAAATCTTCAAACCACTCCACTTCATCATCTTCAAGATTTATAATAAACCTTGGAAAATCTGTATGAATTACAAAAATAGCGTTAGGAAAATCTGTATTATCGCCTAGTATAAATTTAGGAAGTGTCATTTTTATGTTATTTTTTACAAATATAAAACTTTTGAATTCCTGTGCTCACAGGAATCACAATCTATTTTAACTCCGTTTTTATTAATCTTTTGGTCAAGTAGTTAAACCGAATGAAGAGTAAAATAGAAGCTGTAGTTAAACCTGCTAATAAGCCTAGCCAAATACCAAAGCTTCCATAAGTTTCTGCTGTTCCAAAATACCAACTCACAGGAAAACCTACTACCCAGTACGATATAAATGTAATTATTGTAGGGATCTTAACATCCTGCAAACCACGTAAGGCTCCCAAAACTACAACTTGAATACTATCGCTAACTTGAAAAATAGCTGCTGCTAATAATAATTTTGAGGCTATACCTACCACTTCCATATTATCATTATAGTTAACTACATCATCAAAATCTACATATAATCTTGGTAAGTAATCATGAAATAAAAGAAATATTAACCCGAAAGCAACAGCAAAAATAATTCCTAATAAAAATAACGAGAAGGCAATTCTACGTAACTCAAAATATTGTTTTAGTCCTTTTTGATTACCCACTCTAATCATAGATGCGACACTAATTCCCATAGCAACCATAAAGGTCATAGAACTTAAGTTTAAAGCTATCTGGTTTGCCGCTTGTGGGTTTTTACCCAATAATCCGCTTAACCAAATGGCCGCTGTAAAAATAGCGACTTCAAAAAACATTTGCATAGCACTTGGCGCACCTAAACTAATTAGTTTACGAAGCATTAATTTATCTAATACAAAGAACTTTATATTGGTTACAAAAGCTTTTGTTTTTTCTTTGCCTTTTAACAAAAACCACATATACCATAACATTACAAATCGAGACACTAAAGTACCATACGCAGCTCCAACAATGCCTAATTCTGGAAAACCAAACTTTCCAAAAATAAGCAGATAATTTAAAGCAACATTAACTAGATTCGCTACTATTGTGGCATACATAGGATATCGTGTCATAGACATCCCATCACTAAATTGCTTAAAAGCCTGAAACACAACTAAAGGGATTAACGAAAACGCCACCAAATCTAAATACGGTATGGCCAATTCTACTACCTCAACGGGTTGTTTCATTAAATACATTAAAGGTTTTGCAAAAAAGACACCTAAAAATAGTAGAATCCCCAAAACTGTACATAAAAACAAACCATGTTTAAATGCCGACTTCCCTTGCTTGAAATTATTTGCCGAATCTGCTTCTGCAATTAATGGTGTTATTGCTGTAGAAAAACCTATCCCTAAGGACATCGCTATAAACATAAAGCTATTACCTAAAGATACTGCCGCTAATTCTGCGGTACCCAATTGCCCCACCATTATGTTATCTATAAAACTAACAAAGGTGTGGCCTAGCATACCCAACATAACTGGTGCTGCTAATTTCCAATTGTATTTAAATTCTTTAGTGTAGTCGCTTAAAACCATTTGGCAAAAGTACTGCTTCGGTTTTTGTTATGCGAATTTTATTTTGGAGGATTTACTATTTTATATAGTTATTAAAAACACTTTAGTTATTCTTTAATTTTTTTAAATCCCAAATTTTCTCACAAACATTTAAGAAATTTCGAAAACCTCCTTCTTCGGTATTAACATTAGGAGCATAAATGGTAACGTTAATATTGTAGTTATAATCCGTGAAAGATAAATCGTAAACACTCCCATCCAACACATTCCGATTTTTACGAAAATCTTTATTTAACTCTTTAATATCTAATTTATTCAAATCTTTGACAATCTCATCAAAAATTTCAGAATCAATTTCTATACTATTTATAGGTTTCCAGTCTTGTAAAACTTCATCAACAACATCTTCATTAGCGTACTTGCTTCCATATTTAAATGAAAGATAAGTAATACTATCATTTTCTCTATTTAAACGAACTGTTACTAGTCTTTTCGGATTGTATTTTAAAACACTTCGAGTTATACTTAAACTAATCTCTTCTATTTTAATTGTTTCTTCTATTTTGTAATCATTATTTTGCGAATGGGTATATACATTGCATAACAAAACAAAAGTCAATATTAATACTATCTTTTTCAAATTATATTTTAGCTATACTACTCTTAGCTTCCTCAAACTCCATAATCATTTCCTTCACAATCTCTGCAACTGGTTTTACATCATGTATTAACCCTGCAATCTGTCCAATTTCTAATTCACCATCTTCTAAATCCCCTTCAAACATACCGCGTTTAGCTCGAGCTCTTCCTAACAATTCTTTAAGTTCTTCAGGTGTTGGAGCGGTTTTATATAATTCTTGTAATTCGTTAAAAAACTTATTTTTAACTAAACGTACTGGTGCTAACTCTTTTAATGTTAATTGTGTATCACCTTCTTTAGAGTCTACAACTACTTGCTTAAAGTCATCATGTGCAGAAGATTCTTCACTAGCCACAAAACGACTTCCTACTTGAACACCATCTGCTCCTAAAACCATACAGGCTAACATGGCTCTACCTGTTGCAATACCACCCGCTGCAATTAATGGGATTTGCAATTGCTCTTTTACCATAGGTATTAATGTTAACGTAGTTGTTTCATCTCTTCCATTATGGCCTCCAGCTTCAAAGCCTTCTGCCACTATAGCATCAACACCAGCGGCTTCTGCTTTTAACGCAAATTTTACACTACTAACCACATGCACTACTGTAATCCCTTTATCTTGTAACCATTTGGTCCATGTTTTAGGGTTTCCGGCAGAAGTAAATACAATCTTTACACCTTCTTCAACAATAATATCCATTATTTCGGTAATATTTGGATATAACATAGGTACATTGACCCCAAATGGTTTATCGGTTGCTTTTTTGCATTTTTGTATATGCTCTCGTAATACATCTGGATACATGCTTCCTGCTCCTATTAGTCCTAAAATCCCTGAGTTACTTGCTGCTGATGCTAGTTTCCAGCCACTATTCCAGATCATTCCTGCTTGAATAATTGGGTATTGTATATTGAATAATTGGGTAATTCTATTGTTCATTTATTTGTTATCCTTTAATTGATAATAAGTTTTATAGTTTTTGATAGATCGTTTGTATCTATTTTTAATAAATATATTCCGTTTGCAAATACCGATACATTAATTTTAGACTCGGTATTTGTTACTGTTGTTTCTAACACTTTCTTTCCTAGAATATTATATAATTGTACTTGTGCAGACTCGTATACCGATGGGATTTCTATTGTTAATTCGTTTTGTACTGGATTAGGATAAATATTTAATGTTGTATTAGTTTCTAATTCTTCTACAGATAAACCTTGATTTAAAGCCATTGCTAAATCTGGAATACCATATCCTAAAAGGTAATCTGGCGATGCATATTGCGAAGCAGATTCTCTAACCAATTGCATTATTTCTGCATTATTTAAATTTGGTAATGCTTGCCATAAACACACTATTCCTCCTGCTATAATAGGAGAACTAAAAGACGTTCCGTTTGATGTAGTTACGACATCGTTTTGGTTTATAACGGCACTTGCTGCTCCTTGTACTACAATATCTGGTTTTTGCGTTGGTTGTATGGCACTACCTTGCGAGCTAAAACCTGCATACGTTCCATCTGCTTGTACTGCTCCTATTGTTAAAACACCTGCTGCATCTGCTGGAGCATTTAATCCGTTTGCACCTGAGTTTCCTGCAGAATTAATTAATAACATCCCTTTTTCGAATGCTATATTTGCGCCTTTGGTTATATAGGTTGTATTTCCATTAATATCTTGAGAGCTATGGCTATAATTTGGATTATCGTATGTTTTATATCCTAAAGAGGTATTTATAATATCTACTCCTAAACTATCTGCGCGTTCGGCAGCTTCAACCCAAAGACTCTCTTCTATAGGGTTTTCGTTTGGTGCATTTTCTGTTCTAAATAAGTAATAACTAGCATCTGGTGCTGTTCCTACAAATTGATCTTGCACAAAACCAGCCATATCACTTAATACTAATGTACCATGTGAACTTGTTGTATTTGCATAGACGTCGCTAGTTCTATCAAAAAAATCGTAACCTCCTAATAAATTACCTGCATCTCTTAATCTTTGAAAACCAGCCATGGTATTTACATTAGGAAATCCTGCATCTATTACTGCAACAGTTATTCCTGTACCAGTGTAACCGCCTAAATGTAATTGGTGTCCATTAAACATTTCTATTTGGTTGGTTGCACTACCATAATTAAAGGTCGTTTGTATATTATTTTCTACAATAAATTTGTTTTGTGTAATCCCTTGTGTTACTGTTTTAGCATTTAAACTATTATCTGCAAATGTTATAGAGCTAACAAATGCTAAATTTGATAAGGCATTAATATCTGTTTCCGTTCCACGAACATGTACAGCATTAAACCATTTAGATTTTGCCAATACACTAATTCCTGTCTGGGTTTTTAATTGAGCTATATAATTTTCATTAACTGGAACATCTCTATCATCTATTGTAACTCCATGCGCTGCCTTTCTATCTATTGCTTTTTGAGTTAATATAGTTACAGGGTTAGCTATAGAAGCTGCAACATTTTCTTTATCTGTTAAATAGACCCATGCGTCTTGTTGTGCGTATGCTAAAATAGATGTACAAAATGTAATGATTAGTAATAGTAATTTCATTTTTTTCATAATGCAAGCAGTTTTACTGCAAGTTATGAAATTACTCCTGAACCTACTAATTCATCTTCTAGATACCATGCAACAAATTGTCCTTCGGTAATGGCAGATTGCATGTTTTCGAATTCTACATATAATCCTGTATTAACTTTATATAATGTTGCTTTTTCCAACGCTTGTCGGTAACGTATTCTTGCTAATACTTGTAATGTTTCACCATCTTTTAAAGCTAAGTCTTCACGAATCCAATGTAACTCGTCATTGTTTACAAATAATGCCTTTTTGTATAGTCCTGGATGCGATTTTCCTTGTCCGGTATATATTACATTTTCTTCTACATCGGTATCTATTACAAATAGAGGTTCTACCATACCTCCTACAGATAATCCTTTACGTTGTCCTTTAGTAAAATAATGAGCTCCTTGATGGTTTCCTACTATTTTACCTTCAGATACAGCGTATTTTGCTTTTCGAGATAAATACTGTAGTTCTTCTTCTTTATTAGAAAAATCACTTTTTGTTTCTGTATACGCAATATTCGTTTTAGGAATTTCTACAATTACACCATCTTTAGGTTTTAATTGCTGTTGAAGAAAATCTGGCAACCTTACTTTACCTATAAAGCATAACCCTTGCGAATCTTTTTTATCTGCTGTTATTAAATCTGCTTTGGCAGCAATAGCACGTACTTCAGGTTTTTGAAGCTCTCCTATTGGAAATAATGCTTTAGCTAATTGAGCTTGCGATAATTGACATAAAAAATAGGACTGGTCTTTATTATTATCTTTTCCAGATAGTAATTTATAGATGTTTTTTCCCTCTTTTTCTACTGTTCCTTTTCTACAGTAATGTCCTGTTGCAACATAATCTGCCCCAAGATCTAATGCAATCTTCATAAAGACATCAAACTTTATTTCTCTATTACATAATACATCTGGATTGGGTGTTCTTCCTTTTTCATATTCATTAAACATATAATCAACAATACGTTCTTTATATTGCTCACTTAAGTCTACTGTTTGAAAAGGGATTCCTAATTTTTCGGCTACTAACATAGCATCATTACTGTCGTCTAACCACGGACATTCATCTGAAATGGTAACAGAATCATCATGCCAATTTTTCATAAATAGACCAATAACTTCATAGCCTTGTTCTTTTAATAAATATGCCGCTACACTAGAATCTACTCCACCTGAAAGCCCTACAATTACTCTTTTTTTCATTTTTTTTATAACTGAATGCAAAGATACAAGATTTTAAAGTTTTCACACAGATAATCGGTTTTTGGGTTATACATCTAAAACTGTTTAACCTTTTATTTAAAATATTTAACAAAATTTTAAATACTTTTGTTTAACATTTGTATAAATTTGATAAACAAAAACTATTAAAACTAAAATATCAATTATGAAAACTTTAAAAAAATTACCGCTTTTATTAGCAATTATAGCTTTGTGGTCTTGTAGTAACGATGATGACAATTCTTCTCCTGTTAATGCCCCCCAACCAATGAATATTGTAGAAACCGCACAGGCTACTGCAGATTTGAGCAGTTTAGTAGCTGCTGTTATTGAAGCCGATTTGGCTACCACTTTAAGCGGAAATGGTCCCTTTACTGTGTTAGCACCTACAAATGCTGCATTTGCCGAGTTTATGTCTACAAACGGATGGGCCGATGTTACAGAAATTCCTGATGCTGCTTTAGAACAAGTTTTATTAAATCATGTTATCTCTGGAACTGTAACTTCTACTGGTTTATCAAATTTAGGAGCTGGCTACACAAATACATTAGCTACTGGTGCTGGTGGAAATAACATGAGTTTATATTTTGATGCTACTTCTAGTGTTAAGTTTAACAATTTAGCTACTGTAATTACTCCCGACGTTACTGCCTCTAATGGTGTTGTACATATTATAGATAAAGTAATTACTTTACCTAGTATTGTAGATCATGCTAGTAATAATCCAGGTTTTTCTAATTTAGTTTCTGCTTTAGGTGCTGCCGATGGAAACTTAGTGAATGTTCTTAACGGTGTGGGTCCTTTTACAGTATTAGCACCTGATAACACTGCTTTTTCAAATTTTTTATCTGCTAATAATTTTGCTTCTTTAGCTGATGTGCCAACAGATGTTCTTTCTCAAGTTTTATTAAATCATGTTATAAATGGTGCTACATCATCTACAGACTTAACTGGTTTAGGTAATGGCTATACAAATACCTCAGCTACTGGTGCAGGCAATAACTCAATGAGTATTTATTATAATACAGACAGTGGAGTTAAATTTAATGGAATTTCTACCGTAACAACAGCAGATGTAGTAGGTACAAATGGAATTATACATGCAGTAGATACAGTTATTGGCTTACCTACTGTTGTAGATTTTGCTACAGCAGATCCTAATTTTTCTAGTCTTGTAGCTGCTCTTACGAGAGAATCATCATTTACCTATGTAGCAACTTTATCTACAGCCAACGGTACATCTCCGGCTCCTTTTACTGTATTTGCGCCAACCAATACTGCATTCGTAGATTTATTAACAGAGTTAAATTTAGCTAGCTTAGCAGATATTCCAACTGCTACACTAGAGTCTACTTTAAACACACACGTTGTAACTAATGCTAATGTACAGGATTCTGGATTGTCTGATGGTATGATGATTTCTACCCTAGGAGGTATGCTAACGGCTAATGTAACAGGAGGTGCAACTTTAACAGACCCAAATAACAGAGTAAGTAATATTACATTTACAAATGTACAAGCTGCAAACGGAGTTATACATGTTATTGATAAAGTGTTATTAGAATAATTACATATTTAAAAGGCGTACTTTCTGTATACGGTTAATAGCAAACTAAAGCCTTTTAAATAAGAAAGCCTCTTGAAATTTCAAGAGGCTTTTACATTTTGTATTAATTGATACTTACAAGTTTTTTGTTAATCTATTATCATTTTTCTAGTAGCTACTTTAGAGTTATCTGCATATAGTGTATAATAATATAAACCTGATGCTAAAGAATCGCTGTTGAAAAACAATTCTTGTTCTCCTAATTTTTCAAGTTTAACTGTATCTATAATTTGCCCTAAATCATTGCTAAAAACAATTGATGCATGCCTATAGTTTAATGGCACATAATACTTTATAGACGTGGTTCCGTTAAACGGATTTGGAATATTTTGATATAGTATTGGTGTTACAGGCTTACCCGTTGTTCCGTCATGCTCTCCTACTGTTAATGTTTGGCAAGCACAAGCTTCTAACGTTTCAATTCTAGTTATTAAATCGTTGATTTGTGTTTGCTGATTGGTGTTTGCTGTTTGTAAATTTGATAAAATTGGTGATAAATCTACATTTACTGATGTCCCGTTTTCTATAGCTACTGTTAGTACATTATTGTTTAATGTTGCTGAACTTAAGTTTTGATTATCTGTTCCTGTACCATCTTGAATAACCGACAAATCAACTCCCGTACCTCCAGTAATTTCTAACATTGTGTTTTTTAACGATAAGTTTTGACTATCTGTATTATCTAAATATCCTGATAAATTCACACTGTCCGTACCATCATCACTAGTTAAATCTAAACTATTGTTAGATAAAGTTAAGGTTTGATTATCTGTGTTATCTAAGTAGCTAGTTAAATCTACAGGTGTAGTATCATTTGTTAAGCTTAGTAGGTTATTGGTTAATTCTAAATCTTGTACATCAGTATTTGTTGCAGATGTCCAAGCACTCCCATCCCATGCGTATAGGGCTTTATCATCTGTATCGTAAACTACTAAACCTTCATCTGTTGCTGTTAAATTACCTTCAAGGGTTGTTCTTAAAGCATTAGTTAATCTATTTACTAAAAGCCCTTTATCTGTATCTGCCAAATCTAACGATGCATTTTGGTTTGGTGCTGTAGTACCAATACCAACACTCACTCTATCTAAAGGTGTAACGCCTCCTAGTACTAAACTATTACTCGCCGTTGCATTTGCTCCTGCACCTATAGCCATAGCATATTGAGTTAAATCTGCTACTTGAGATTGATCTCCTAATGCAAGACCATACTTTCCATATGCTTTACTGTTATACCCCATGGCTACAGAACTTGTATCTGCTACAGATTCTCTACCTAAACCTACAGCATATTGCCCCGTTATTTTAGCTTCGTAACCAATGCTTACTGCATCTCTATGTTGTATAGAATCTCTTACACCGATACCTATAGAGCGATCTGAAATTGTATTTCCATAGGCTCTATAGCCCATTACTATAGTCTCTGCATCATCTGCAAATGCTCCAGTTCCTATTGCGATACTTTTATTACCATCTGCTCGAGTATTGTATCCTAGTAATACAATTTCGTTTGCATTGGCATAGGCTTGTGCTCCCACATAAGTATTATATTCTCTTTTTGTACTTGTTGCATTTCCTGTCCATCTACCTTGTGCATTTGTAAGGTCTGAACTACCATAATTTGTGACATCTGCAAATGCTCCTATCCCTACATTATCTGTTCCTTCTCTTCCTCCAAACCCAGCAAAAACACCAACATAAGTATTTCTGTTTGATGATCCATTTGTTTTATTTGTTCTATTAACATCTCCACCTGCTTCAACACCTACAAAGGTATTATAACTTGCATGTTCGTTTGCACTTCCTGCTCCTTGCCCTACAAATGTATTTAATCGTCCGGCATTGTTATCTACTCCTGTAGAATCTCCTACAAAAGTATTTCTATAACCTGTCTCATTATCGTACCCGGCTTCAGAGCCCAAAAAAGCATTTCTGTAACCTGTTCTAAGATTTAAACCAGCTGCAGAACCTATCGCTGTATTATCGGATGCTGTATTGGGATTTGTTGTCGCATTTGTATTAGTAGTAACACTACTAAATGTACCTGCTCCAGCTTTTTGTCCTACAAACGTATTATCGTCTCCCGTAGTTACGCTAACACCTGCCGCTTCTCCAACAAAAGTATTATCGCCACCTGTTGTATTATTAAAGCCTGCACCATGTCCTACAAAGGTACCATCGGAGTCATCATTATAATACCCTGCTCTAAATCCTATAAACACATTATCTACATCGGTTGTATTAGAATACCCTGCTTGGTAACCTATGTAAACATTTTCATCTGCTGTGGTATGCTTATAACCAGCATCTTCACCAATCATTACATTATAATTAGCTTGAGATGTAGAACTAAAATTAATATCTCTACCAGCTCTATACCCTAATATAGTGTTAGAAGATGATGTACTTAAAAAGTGTGCTGTAGAATCCCCTACAATTGTGTTAAAATCTCCTGTAGAAATACTGGAGCCTGCGTTATTCCCTAAGACTTCATTGCCTATTTGTGAATATGTTACCACTGTTATTAACATAACAGCAATATTAAGTATAGTTTTTTTCATAAGAATAAATTAAGTTAGCACTCAAAAATAGACTTTTTAATTTAGACTAAAAAAAACTAAGTTTTCCTTACTTGATTTTACTGCTTATTATACTTTAATTTAGGATTCTTACTTCGCCTAGTAAAATCTTTCTTTTCTTTAAATTCACCATTTTTGTAGAACCTCCAAATGCCATGCTTTCTGTTATTTTGATATTCTCCTTCTGATTCTAAATTACCTTTAAAATCATAAGTTTTTGCTGGTCCATGTAGTTTTCCATTAACATAAATGTAGTGTCTTAGTACATTTCCATTTCCTGAATACCAAAATGATTCTCCATCTAATTTCCCCTCTTTGTATAATGCCTTTTCTGCTATTTTACCATTTTTGTAATAGGTATTACGTTTACCGTGTAATTCGCCTTTGTCATTATAGTACTCTTCGGTCATAACTACTGGAGAATTTTTATGGTAATAAACCCATTTCCCTATATAGGTTTTACCTCTCATTTTACCTTCGCTAATTAATTTCTGCTTAGACGAAAAAAACTTAACTTCTGCAATATTATTATTAGGGTTAAATGTTCGTGTAGCTGTTAACACGGCTTTATTATCTAGGTTTTTATAAAACTTAAACGTCCCTACTTCCTTGCCGTGATTAAATTTACCTTCGTAACGTAGTATTTTAGTTTTATTGAAATTTTTTCTCCAAACTCCATGTCGTTTTCCGTTAGCATCAAACTGATTAATATTTTGGGCAGATACAGCATAGCTAACAACGCTTACTAATAATACGATTATAATTTTTACTTGCTTCATTTTTATTTATAGTCTTGAAACATTTAACGTTAATTTATTAATGAAATTGTTTTCTCTATAATTTCATATTACTGTTTATAGGAAACAAAAAAGCTGCCAAACTAAATATAGAACGACAGCTTTGTTTATAATTATTATGTTTTTATTTCTTTTTATTTTTCTGCTGTGCTTGTTTTTGTTGCTCAGCTTGCTCCATCATCTCCTTCATTTTTCTTTGAAATTTACTTTCCTTTTTAGGCTTTTTCTTATTTTCTTGTATTTGTGCTAAAATTTTATTTTCGTCTAATACATAGTTTTTAATTACTATTAAAATTCCTATACTAATTAAGTTAGATATAAAATAGTATAAACTTAATCCTGATGCATATTGATTAAAGAACACTAGCATCATTATTGGTGCAAAATAAATCATGTATTTCATCATTTTCTGCATGTCTGGCATTCCTTCTTGTTGTGGTTGAGACATTGCAGATTGCTGACCTGTTGTCATTTTCATATAGAAGAAAATAGCTATGGCTGCTAATATTGGAAATAAACTTACGTGATCTCCGTATAATGGAATATTAAATGGAAGCTCAGCAACAACATCATAAGATGATAAATCGTCTGCCCATAGGAAGCTTTTTTGGCGTAATGCAAATGCTGTAGGAAAGAACATGAATAACGCATAGAATACTGGCATTTGAATAAATGCTGGTAAACAACCACTTAATGGACTTGCTCCTGCTTTATTTTGCAGTGCCATTGTTTCTTGTTGTGCTTTCATTTTATTGTCTTTGTGCTTTTCGCGAATAGCATCTAACTCTGGTTTTAAGATTTTCATCTTCATTTGAGATAAATACTGCTTGTATTGTACAAAAGACATGGCCAATTTAATTAGTACTGTCATTACTATAATGGCTATACCGTATGGTAAAAATGAACTTAAAAAGCCAAATAATGGGATAAATAAGAATTTGTTAATCCATCCAAAAATTCCCCAACCAAATGGAATACTTTCTTCTAGGTTATGCTCATATTTATCTAATACTTTACTGTCTGTAGGGCCGTAAAATAGCTTAAGGTTTTCATTAAGTTCATTTCCACTTAATGCTAATGCTGTTTTGGCAGAGAATTGTTTTGTGTAAAGGGTATCTACTTCATCATCTTCTACTAAATCCTTAGATGTTAAAGCTACGCTTTTAAAGGGTTTATCTGCTACTAATATTGAACTAAAAAAGTGCTGCCTAAACGATAACCATTGTACATCTACTTCTGTTTCTTCATCGTCGCTAGCTTGAGATAGTTTGTCTATTTTATCGCCATCATGTTGGTAAGTTAAACGTGTGTAACGGTTTTCGTAACTAACACTTTGGTCATGACGAATGGTTTTTTGTGTCCAATCTAAATTAATGGCTTGAGACCCATTAATTATATTATTTAGCCCTTGAGATTTTATGGTAAAGTCTACCATATAATCATTAGGTTTAATTACATATCTGTATTCTAAAAATTTAGTTTCGGATACTTTTAGCTTCATTGAAACTATAGTATTCTCTCCATTTTTAGTTACATTAGGTTGAAAGGTTAAATCTTTTGTGTTTAAAATTCGGCTATCTGTAGTCCCGAAATTAATATTAAAAGAGGCATTTTTATCTTTTACTAAATGGATAGGTATAGAATCGAAATCTACAAATTGTGTTAATTTAACTTCAGATATATGCCCACCTTTTGGATTGAATTTTAATGCTAAAACACCATTATCTACTGTAACTTCGTTTGTGTTTGGTAATGCTTCTGAATAAGCAAATGCTCCATATTTATTTTGTAATGCGACTGTTTTTAACGAATCTGGTAAAGACTCAATTTGCTTGTCTATAGCTTCATTAACTCCTGTTGCAACTCCTTTTTCTTCTACTTTAGCGGCCTCTACTTGTTCTTGTTTTGCTTTTTCTTCTGCTGCAAGTTCTTCTGGAGTTGGTGTGCGTTGCCACATCATAAATAATAGTATTCCAAAAATAAGCACGAATCCTATTATAGTATTTAAATCTAATTTTTTTTCTTCCATTTGTTAATTGATGCCTTATTTTATTTAAGACATATGTTAGTTTTATATAAATACGTATTTGCTTACTGCTGAATCAAAAAGCAATCCGTTATTTTTTTTATGCCATACTGACACCTCTTATTATTTTTTTTTATGTTTTAATGCTGCTTTAACAAAAGCTACAAATAAAGGGTGTGGGTTAGCTACTGTACTTTTATATTCTGGATGGTATTGTACTCCTACAAACCATGGGTGACTAGGTATTTCAACTATTTCTACAAGTTTTGTGTCTGGGTTTAAACCTGTAGCAATCATTCCTGCATTTTCAATTTGTGTTTTGTATTCACTGTTAAACTCATAACGGTGTCTGTGACGCTCTTCTATAGTTTTATTTTTATATACATTGCTAACAATACTATTTTCAGATAAATCGCATGCCCATGCTCCTAAACGCATCGTTCCTCCTTTATCTGTAATTGTTTTTTGCTCTTCCATTAAATTAATAACTGGGTTTGCTGTAGATTCACTCATTTCTGTTGAGTTTGCGTCTTTTAAACCGAGTACATTACGAGAGAACTCTATAACCGCCATTTGCATTCCTAAGCATATTCCTAAAAATGGTATATTGTTTTCGCGAACATATTTTACGGCTTCTATTTTACCTTCTATTCCGCGTTCTCCAAAACCTGGTGCTACAAGTACTCCATCTAAATGAGATAATTTAAGTTTAATGTTATCTGCGTTTAAATATTCGGAATGAATTGATTCTATATTAACTTTAACTTCATTTTCTGCTCCTGCATGAATGAATGCTTCTAATATAGATTTATAGGAGTCTTGAAGTTCTACATATTTACCAATTAATCCAATAGTAACTTCTGTTTTAGGGTTTTTGTGCCTTTTTACAAATTCGTTCCAACGGTCTAAAGTTGGTGTTTCGCTTTTTAAAGCTAGTTTTTTTAATACTATTTTATCTAAGCCTTCGTCTAGCATTAAATTAGGAACATCGTAAATTGTAGATGCGTCTATAGATTGTATTACAGAGTCTGGTGTTACGTTACAAAATCGTGCTAATTTTTCGCGTACGTCTTCTGGTAACTCGTGCTCTGTTCTACATACTAAAATATCTGCTTGTACCCCACTTTCCATTAGTGTTTTTACACTGTGTTGTGTTGGTTTTGTTTTTAGTTCTCCTGCGGCAGATAAATATGGTACTAGTGTTAAATGGATTACTAAGGCGTTATTGGTACCTAACTCCCATTTTAATTGCCTTACAGCTTCTACATAAGGTAATGATTCTATGTCTCCTACGGTTCCTCCTATTTCTGTAATAACAATATCATAGTCTCCAGATTTTCCTAATATTTGAATTCTATGTTTTATTTCGTCTGTTATATGTGGGATAACTTGTACTGTTTTCCCTAAAAACTCTCCACGACGTTCTTTTTCTATTACGCTTTGGTATATACGTCCTGTAGTTACATTATTGGCTTGACTTGTTGGTACGTTTAAAAAACGCTCGTAGTGCCCTAAGTCTAAATCGGTTTCTGCGCCATCGTCTGTAACATAACATTCTCCATGTTCGTATGGGTTTAATGTTCCTGGGTCTACATTTATGTAGGGGTCTAATTTTTGTATTGTAGTTCTATAACCTTGAGCTTGCAATAGTTTTGCTAATGAAGCTGCGATTATACCTTTTCCTAATGAAGATGTAACTCCTCCGGTTACGAATATGTATTTTGTTGTAGTTGCCATTGTGCGTTGTTAAACGCGAGCAAATTTACAATTTTAAGTTGGAATGTTTACGGAATTTTAGGATTTATTTATTGTGGTTTATTGCTTAAACTTTAGGAAAGTTACGTTGTATATTTCTTACCAATTCTTCTAGACCGTTTAGCTTTAACGTGTAGACTGTTTCTAGCATTTCGCCTAGTTTTCCTTTAGGAAATCCTTTGCCGTGATACCAGACAACATAATGTTCGGGCAAATCTATTAAATAACGGTCTTTATATTTTCCGTACGGCATTTTGGTGTGTGCTAACTTTATTAAAAAGTCTTTGTCTGGTTGGAGCATTTTTATAAATTATGATTTACCCGTTGTACATTTTGATAAAATTCGTCAATTCGAGTAACCCAGATAACTATCGGGATTATATCGAGAATAAGAATTTTACTTAAAAAATGTTCTCGATACAATTTTTCGTTCCTCAAAATCACTCAAACTGACAGTAAGTTGCGATTTTCAATTCAAAATGAACAACAGCTTATGATTTGTATTTATGTAGTCGTTTTAATTCTTTTGCAACATATTTTTGCCAAAGGGCTTGTCCTTCTTTGTTTATAGAGTAATTACTTTCATTATCGTATTTATTTTGCATTTTCTCTAAAGCTAAATCGATCTCTTTATGGCATTTTTGTAATTGTTCTGCTATGTTATTTGATGGTTTTAATACGGCTACTTTTTCTTTAAATAATCTGGCATGGAGTTCTGTTATATCAAAATGTAATTGCTCGTGAGATAATACGTGATTGTCTACTTCTCCTTTTTTACACCATGAATGTTCTGGATAAAAGTCTGCTTTTATTCTTGTTTTAAAACCTAAAACTTTGCTTTTTGTTTTTTTTATAGAGTAGCTAAATGTAATTCCTGAGGCAGTTACTGCTACTGCATCTGAATTAAGGTTGGGTTTTCCTTTAAAATCTTTCCATGTTAATTTTACTTTTTCGTCCCAAGATACTCCTGTTTTATCACCTTGAAAAAAAAGAAGGCCAAAGCATAGTATAAGTAATTTGTACATTTATTTAATTTTTAAAACATCAAACTCCTATAACGCTAACTGTTAACAGTTTATTGCTTTACTTCTACAATCATTAGATCTTTATATTGTACTAAATACACTGTATCGTTATAATACCCTCCAAATAGTTTCTTTTTGTAGCCAAATTTATTTTCTACATAGGCTGTTAAGGGTGAGTCTTCTACAGATTGTGGTAAGTTTTCTGAAGTTACTAGTCGTAATACAACATCCATGGTTAGATCGAAACCTCTTACAGCATATGCGTTTGGGGTTTCTTTGTATTTTGATTTATATTGTTTTACAAAGCTGTTATTATCTTCTTCGCTTATCATTTTTGAAACTGAAGGAAAGGTAAAGCTAAGGTTAGATAAATGATCGTTTGATACGTCTTCGTCATCGAAGGCTTTACTTTTATCTGTTGTTGCTAATGTTATTTTAAGATCGTCGGTTATTAACGAATTTAATATACTAGATACGTTAGAGACATAACCATCGTCCTTAGTTTCTAAAAACACAATATTTTTACCTGATTTTAATACACTTACTAGGTCTTGCTCGAATACATAATAGGCGTCTTCTTTAGTTTTTCTGTCTGTTCTTGATGTTACTAAAGTTGCGTTTTTAAACTGGTTTTTAAGTTTTGTACTTGCTAATTTATTTTTTATGTCTGTTACGACTACTATGTTTGCTGTAGAATCTGCTTTAAAGTGCGCTATGATTTTATTTTTTAATGCATCGTCTGATGGGCGTGATTGAAATACGTTTGCTCCTAAGTTTACTTTTTTTATTATTGGAGAGACTGCTATTACATTTTCACTTTTTAAGGCTGATGCTACTGTATTAAAATTATCTGCCATTAATGGCCCTATTACTGCGTTTGTATTACTAAAGTCATTGTTTCTTAATATTGTGTTTAACTCACTTTTTAAGTTTTTAGTGTCGTAAACATCTACTTCTAGGTTAACGCCTAATTTTTGTAACGAATCTAACGCTATTAAGGCTCCTGAATAAAAGTCTAATGATATTTTAGTGGATAAGTCTTTTTTTATGAATGCTTTTGTATTGGCTACAGAGTCTACATTTACTTTATTTAACTTAAAAGGTAACATTATAGCTATTCGCTTTTGTTCTGTGTCTATGATTTTACCTGATAATTGATCGAAACTTTTTATTGTTCCTTCTACTTGTTCTGTTATAGTATCTGCTATTGTGACTGGTACATTAGCGTTTGTTGGTAATTGACTATTGTATGGTATTTTTAATATCATACCTTCTTTTAATCCTGATTCTGCAAGTGCAGGGTTTAGTTTTTCTAGTGTGCTTTTATTTGCTCCTGTTTTTACTTTTATTCTGTAAAATCCTTCTTTTGGTAGTACGGTATAATAGCTATAGGTTTCGTCTACTTGCTTTATTACGTCTTTATTTAAATTTGGTACTTTTATTGTTTGTCCTGGTTGTAATACTGCGCCCATTTCTGGGTTTAATGCTTCTAACTCTGCTACTGTTATTCCAAATTTATAGGCAATACGCCATTTTCCTTCTTTGGGTTGTACGGTATATTGTTTTGTTGCCTCTGTTACTTCTTCTACTTTGGTTATTGTTTTGTATACAGGTATTTGCAAACGGTCTCCTTTTCTTAAATTATTTGCGTACAGGAAGGTGTTGTGCTTTTTTATTTCGTCTTGTGTTACATTATATTTTTGCGATAAGCTGTATAATGTTTCTTTACGTCTTACTTTGTGTTTGGTATACCCTGTTAGTTCTTTTGTTACTGTAACTTTTGATGCCTTAGCTTCTTCTTTTTTAGGTTCTGGAAGTATTAAAACTGAGTTTGGTTTTAGTTTTCTTCTAGAGTCTGGATTTAACTTATATATTGTACTTGTAGGTATATTATAAGCTTTGGCTATAGATTCTACTGTTTCTCCTTTTTTTACTTTATGGGTTTTATAGTTTTGTGCTTGGGTAGACACGCAGCTAAAGCTAAGTACTAATACTAATATGTAAATTATTTTCTTCATATACTTTTATACGTTCAAAAGTTATATTTAGGATTATAGGTTGTTATTATTGTAGGTTTTCTATTTTCCTAAAATGGTATTGGATATGTTAAAAACAAAAGCCATACCATTTTAACGAAATGTACGGTTTTTATTTTAAACCTCAATCTTAGCTGGTATTCCCGCATTAGGGATTGAGTGGTTTGTTTGAGCTCCTCGCAGAGAGCGAGCCATGAAAGCCCGACCCTCTGGGTAATGCCCAAATTATTATTTTTAGTGGTTATTTATTCCCACTCTATTGTTGCTGGTGGTTTAGAACTTATGTCGTAAACTACTCTGTTAACTCCTTTTACTTTATTTATAATGTCGTTAGAGGTTTTTTGTAAAAATTCGTATGGTAGGTTTACCCAATCGGCTGTCATCCCATCTGTACTTTCTACTGCTCTTAAAGCGACACATTTTTCGTAGGTTCTTTCATCTCCCATTACTCCTACACTATTAACTGGTAGTAAAATTGCGCCTGCTTGCCATACTTTATCGTATAGTCCTGCGTCTTTTAATCCGTTTATAAACACAGCATCTACTTCTTGCAAAATACGAACTTTTTCTGAGGTTATGTCTCCAAGGATTCTAATTGCTAATCCTGGTCCTGGAAATGGGTGGCGTCCTAATAATTGTTTTTCCATTCCCATAGAGGCTCCTACGCGTCTTACCTCATCTTTAAATAGTGCTTTTAATGGTTCTACTATTTTAAGTTTCATGAAGTCTGGTAACCCTCCAACGTTATGATGACTTTTTATGGTTGCACTTGGTCCTCCTGTTGCCGATACACTTTCTATTACGTCTGGATAAATAGTTCCTTGTGCTAACCATTTTACGTCTTCTATTTGGTTTGCTTCGTCATCGAATACTTCTATGAATACACGCCCTATTGCTTTTCGTTTTAATTCTGGGTCGCTTAGCCCTGCTAAAGCATCTAAAAATCGCTTTGAGGCATCTACGCCTTTTACATTAAGCCCCATCCCTTTATATTGTTCTAATACTTGGGAGAATTCGTCTTTACGTAACAATCCATTATTTACAAAAATACAGTATAGGTTTTTGCCTATTGCTTTATGTAATAGCATTGCTGCTACACTAGAATCGACTCCTCCAGAGAGGCCTAATACTACTTTATCGTCTCCTAATTGTTCTTTTAATCCTTCTACTGTTTCCTCAACAAAGCTGTCTGGTGTCCAGTCTGGGTTTACGTTTGCTATGTCTACTAAAAAGTTTTCTAAGAGTTGTTTTCCATCTGTAGAGTGGTAAACTTCTGGATGAAATTGTATAGCATACGTTGTTTCTCCTTCTATTTTGAAGGCTGCATTTTTTACATCGTGTGTGCTTGCTAATAATTCTCCGTTTGTTGGTAGTGATTTTATGGTGTCGCTATGACTCATCCATACTTGACTTCCTTTTGTTATTCCTTTAAAAAAGGCTTCTCCTTCTTTTACATAACTAAGGTTTGCTCTACCGTATTCTCTGGTGTTAGATTCGGCTACTTCTCCTCCAGAAAAATGTGCTAAATATTGTGCGCCATAACAAACGGCTAACATTGGTTTTTCGCCACGAATGCCATTTAGGTCTGGATGGAAAGCGTCTTCTGAACGTACAGACATTGGACTCCCTGAAAGAATAACCGCCTTATATTCTGATAGTTCTGTTGGAATTTTGTTAAATGGGTGTATCTCGGAATAGATGTTAAGTTCTCTAACTCTGCGCGCAATTAGTTGTGTGTATTGCGATCCGAAATCTAAAATTAAAATCTTGTCGTGTTGCATACGCAAAAGTAATAATTACGTATCACGAATTGCAAACTTTTTTACTAAAATGTTAACACTAAAAATTCTCCTTTTAATGGGTCTAGATTTTCTATTAGTTTTGGTATTAATTCTTCTCCGTATTCTAAATATAATTGAGAAAAATTTGTGTTACGTTCTTGTAAACTTTGATTTGGAAATAATTGATTTTGCAAATCGGTTATTCTTGTTACATGGTCTTTTAGCTTTCGCTTTTGCGCCAACAATAATCTTTTTTCTAAATGTTTTATTCCTTTTAACTGTTTTTTTTCTTGTGCTGCTACTGCTCCTATAAACGATTTATCTGTTTGCTCTGCGAGTTTATATAACGCTGCAAATTGTTGTTTTAAATGCGTTTCTTGTTTTGAAAAATCTATATCTATGTTAGATATTTCTCTTACTTTTTTATTTATAAACGCGTTTCGTTTTAAAAACAAATCTTGGTTAGAGATATTAAGTTTCTCTAGTTTTTGTGCTTGTTGTTTTGTTTTTATTAATACCGAATTACGTAATAATAATATAGGAAATACTACATTATTGTTTTTAAAATTATCTTGTAACTGAAACCAATAGGCTAGTTCTCCGCCACCGCCTATATAACACAAGTTTGGCAGTATAACTTCTTGATATAATGGTCGTAGTATTACGTTTGGAGAAAAGCGTTCTGGAAATGCTTCTATTTCTTTTATTATAGCTTCTTTATCCCAGGTTATTTCTGTATTTAAAACCTTATAGTTATTGTCTTCAAAAACGATTCGTTCTCTTAAGTTTTTAGTTATATAAAATAGGTTTATTTTTCTAGGGTTTACTTGAATAGGATACTCTTTATTTGCTATTGCTTCTATTTGAGTATTTGTTTTTAATACGTGTTTAACTCCACTTTGCTCTATTAGTTCTTCCTTAATATAGGGTATAAATTCTTGTTTTAATGCTTTAGTATTTGCATCTACTATTACTAAACCGTACTCTGCAAATAATTCGTTTGCGAGATATAGTGTCGCTTTGGCTAAATTGTCGTGTTTTAGGTAAGCGTTTTTAAATAGTTCTCTTAATTTATCTGCATTACGACCTAATCCTAATTCTTTAGAGAACAGGTTAAAAACGGCTTCTAATCCTTCTGTTTCTAATTCGCCTACTGCTCCACTTGCTTCTTTATTCCATCTTACTTTTTTTCCTTTAAAATTAAAGTAATTAATTTCTTCGAAGTCATGGTCTTCTGTTGCCATCCAATATATTGGCACAAAATGATGTTCTGGATAGGTTTTGTTTAATGTCTTTGCTAAATTTATTGTAGACACTATTTTATGTAAAAAATATAAGGGCCCTGTAAATAAATTTAATTGATGGCCTGTTGTTACTGTAAATGTATTGGTTTGTTTTAATGCTTCAATATTTGCTTTTGTAGCGCTGGAAAGGTTTACCGTTTTATATTGTTCTAATAAATTATTTACTAAAACTGTTCTTGTTTTTTTAGAAAACGTATTTCCTTTTTCTTCTATTTGTGCTTTAAAAGCTTCTAGTTTTGGAAATCTATTATAAAACGGTTTTAAACTATCACTTTCTGCTAAATAGTCGCATATTAATTCGGAAAAGTATCCAGTATTTTTAAAAGCAATACAGTCTGATGGCATATAATTAGGTCTTTAAATTGTAAAGATACGGTCTTTTTAAATGCTTAATTTTTAAAACGAATCTTTTTAATAATCCTTTAACAAAGTCGTAAATACTATTTTTTTGTTACATTTAAAGAAAAAAATTACCAAAAAAGTTATTCTAGTTTAACTACTTGCTATGGTTAGCTAGTGTATTTTACTATTCTAAAAAAAGGGCTTTAATTAAAAACTATGAAAATTATGAAATCAATCAAACTAACTTTTATTTACTTTTTTACTGCGACATTACTTTTTAATTGTAGTGGTAGTGATGACACACCTCCTCCTACAGGCAGAATTTATGCTAATTTACAAACGGATTTTAGTGCCATTAATTTTGAAACTGGCATTACTGATGCTTCTTTAGTTGGTGTTAATAACGAATTTTGGGAGTTTAGAGTTATTATGCCTGATGTAGACTTTACTAACAATAATAGGCCTTTAATTATTACATTGCATGGTTTTGCTGGTAATGATCCTAATGCTCATAAAAATACTGCTTGTTATGCAGAGCCGGGTTTTGAGGCTTTAGACGCTATAATTATAAGCCCTAACAATAGAGGTTTACAATGGTTTGAGCCTTATAATCAATCTCAAGTTAACGCACTTGTTGATTTGGCTAGCGATTACTTGCCTGTAGATACTGGTAAAATTGTAATTAGCGGTTATAGCGATGGTGGTAATGGTGCCTGGTGGTATAGCGAAACACAACCTAATGTGTTTTCTGCTGGAATACCTATGGCTAGTGCTTATGGGTCGTACAATTCTGATGGTAGTGCGAGAGTTATACAAACGCCAACTTATGTTATTCATGGAGAAAATGATGAATTATTTCCGTTACAGAATACACAAGATTGGGTAGATGCTACTGTACTTTCTGGTAGTGATTCTACATTGGTTGTTGCTACTGGTTTAACACATACAGAACCTTGTGAATATGTTTCGTATTTACAAGATGCTGCTTCTTGGTTAGTAAGCGACGTATGGTAAATTTTACCATAGCTTAAATTAAAAATAAAAACACTTACATAATTATTGGTGATTTATTTAACATAAATAATTACAAAAAACAGCTTGTTTTTGCGTACTTTGAAATGTAATACCTTTTTAAACGACTGGTATAAAAATTACCAATAATTATTGTTATGAGTTCTTTATATAGCTTTACCTACCTTAAAAGACAATTTTTAATTCTTATTAGTTTCTTTTTTCTAATAGGACATTTTGTATTTGCCCAAAATGTTAAAGAATACAAAGGTCGTGTTCTAGATAGCAATACAAATGATCCTTTAGCTTTAGCCGATTTAATTATTAAAGACACTAATATTAGTACTATTACTAATGCAGAAGGCGAGTTTCTTTTAAAAGTACCTAATAATTTACTGTATAAAACTGTAACTGTATCGTATTTAGGTTATAAACAGAAAGAAATCCCACTGTCTGCTTTTAAAACTAAAAACACAAGAATAAAACTTGAGGAAGCTGCCACTGTTTTAGCTCAAATAGATTTAAACACGCCACAAAATGCAGAAAGCCTAGTAAGGAAAACTTTAAAGCTAAAAAATAAAAATTATTTTAACAGTAGCATTACAATGACTGGTTTTTATAGAGAAACTATAAAAAAGAGAAATAAAAATGCATCTTTATCTGAAGCAGTTTTAGAAATCTATAAGACGCCTTACAATTCTAATAAAAACGATGGGATACGACTTATAAAATCTAGAAAAAACACCAATTATTCTAGGCTAGATACTATAGCTTTAAAATTACAAGGTGGGCCTTTTAGTGCTTTGCATACTGATATTATGAAATATCCAGAGTTTATATTTACTGCAGATAATTTATCTCTTTATAATTTTACTTTTAATAGGTCTACACAAATAAATGACAAACTGGTTTATGTTGTTTCTTTTAAACAAAAAGAAACTATTAATGATGCTTTATATTATGGTAAGTTATTTATTGATGCCGATTCTTATGCTTTAACGAGCGCTACCTATAACTTAAATGTAGAAAACAGAGCTGCAGCTACAGAACTTTTTGTTAAGAAAAAACCCAGAAAAGTTACAGTTTACCCTACAGAAGCTAGTTACAGAGTTAATTACAGGGTTAAAGATGGTAAATGGTATTATGGTTATAGTAACATTTTACTAACTTTTAAAGTAAATTGGAAGAACAGGTTGTTTAATAACCGTTATACTTTACAGAGTGAGATGGCTATTACCGATTGGAAACCTAACACTACTGGGCAAATGCCAAAATTAAAAGATCGTATTAAATCTAGCACTATTTTAATTGATGAAGTTTCTGGTTTTGGCGACCCTGATTTTTGGGGTAAATACAATATAATAGAACCCGAAAAATCTATTGAATCTGCTATAAAAAAGATTAGTAAACAATTGAAAAAATCATAATAATAAATTATTCTATGAATAGAGTACTATTCCTTTCCATTACTATCTGTTTAATATCTATAATTGGCTACTCACAAAATCGTTTACAAAATTTTTCACTATCTAAACCTGTAAATAACGCTTTACATTCGTTTTCTATTACAAAGAGTAAAGCTCCTTCATTTTTAAAACAGCTACAAGGGGTAAGTAAAACAGCTAGTAAAATGCCTATAATAAAACCTAAAGGTTACTTTAGTATTCCTAATTTCTTTAATGAAAGTAAAACAAAAAAACATCTTCTAATTTATACTCCTGATTAGTTTAATGTAAAGAACTTTATTTTATTGGGATATAGAAATCTACTATAAATTTCCTTTCTGGATGTTCTCTATAATCGTTATGATATATTTCAAATGGGTTTTTATCTGCCTTCGCATAGCCTTTATCATTCATCCAAATAAATAAAGAACTCCATGAGGTTTCGAATTCGTTAGGTAGTATTTCGAAACGCCCTACTATATATTTTCCCTTAGCTATTTCTGTTTTTGTTATTTCTCCTTTTGCAGTAAAAGGCTCTTTTGTTAACAAAGAAATACTCATTCTCACTTTATCTGGTGCAGTGACTTTAAAACTGTCATGAAATACCCTTGCTAATTTAGTATTAGGGTTAGCCATTAAGCCGTTAGATGTTCCCCAACGTATTAATTTATCGAATATATGTTCTAATCCCTCTACACCTATGTGGGTTATGCTCGCACAAGTTAAGGTTTCAATAGTTTTAATTTCAATAGTTGCATTCATAATTATCCAATTTAAATGATTGTTAATGTTGCAAATGTATTCCTCGAAAATAAAGTTTCCTTGACTTTTCTTGCGGTTTGTTTGATTAATCTTGCTATATCTACTTGGGCTTAGTCTTTTAAATTCTGTAGGGCTAACATTATAATACTTTTTAAATGTTCTAGTAAATACAGCATGGCTATTAAAACCGTAACGTTCTGCTAGTTCGGCTACTGTTATGTCCTTTTTGGTTATTAATTGTATTGCTGCTTTCTCTACACGTTGTCGTATTATATAATCGTTGAGCGTTTCGCCTATTATTGCCTTAAAAATGCGGTGAAAGTGGTATGGGGAATAATATGAAACTTCTGCAATTGTATTTAAGGTTAGTTTTGTATCTAGATGAGCATCTATGTACTTTAAAGCTAAATTAATACGTTTTATATAGTCTTTATTAAATTCTACTTTAGAAATCATAAATTAAACTATTTTAAATCCTATTAATTAATATATAAAACTGGCTTTAATTTAATAGCTACTCTTATCTTATATCATTGTTATTTAACTACTTCTGCATACAAATCGAAATCTGCCGCATCTGTTATTTTTACATTGGCAAATTCTCCTGTTTTTAAATATGTTTTAGATGCCTCTATTAAAACTTCGTTGTCTACATCTGGTGAGTCGGATTCTGTTCTTCCTATAAAATACTCTCCTTCCTTTCTGTCTATTACTACTTTAAATTCTTGTCCTATTTTTTCTTGATTTAATTCCCAAGATATTTGAGACTGAATTTCCATAATTTCATTAGCGCGTTCTTGCTTAACTTCTTGCGGCACATTGTCTTCTAAATTAAACGCATGTGTATTTTCTTCATGCGAATAGGTAAAACATCCTAAACGTTCAAAACGCATTTCCTTTACCCACTCTTTAAGGGTTTGGTAGTCTTCTTCTGTTTCTCCTGGGTATCCTACAATAAGTGTTGTACGAATTGTAATATCTGGTACAGCTGCTCTAAAGGCTTTTAAAAGTTTTGTCGTTTTTTCTTTTGTAGTACCACGACGCATACTTTTTAATATAGAGTCGCTAATATGTTGTAATGGTATATCTAAATAGTTACAGATTTTTGGTTCGCGATTCATAAGGTCTAAAACATCCATTGGAAACCCTGTAGGGAATGCATAATGTAAACGAATCCACTCTATTCCTTCAACTTTTACTAAATTCTCTAATAATTCTGCTAAGTTTCTTTTTTTATATAAATCTAGTCCGTAATATGTTAAGTCCTGTGCTATTAGTATAAGTTCTTTTACTCCGTTTGCTGCTAGTTTTTCGGCTTCGGTAACTAAATCTTCTATTGGTGTACTTTTATGTTTTCCTCTCATTAAAGGAATAGCACAAAAACTACAAGGTCTGTCGCAGCCTTCAGCAATTTTTAAATAGGCATAATTTTTAGGTGTTGTTGTTAAACGTTCTCCTATTAATTCATGTTTATAATCTGCTCCTAAGGCTTTTAATAAGCCTGGCAATTCTGTAGTTCCAAAATATTGATCTACATTAGGTATTTCCTTTTGTAAGTCTGGTTTATATCGTTCACTTAAACAACCTGTAACGAATACTTTATCTACTTCGCCCTCTTCTTTTTTATGCATGTATTCCAAGATCGTGTTTACACTTTCTTCTTTTGCATTATTAATAAATCCGCAGGTATTAATCACAACAATGTTTCCTTCTTCTTCATGTACAACTTCTTTACCACTAGCTTTTAGTTGTCCCATTAACACTTCGCTATCGTAAACATTTTTACTACAGCCTAATGTTATTACATTGATTTTGTTCTTTTTAAGTGACTTTGTACGCATATCTTAATTTTGGACTGCAAAGATACACAATGATTTATGATTTACGATATTCGATTTTCGATTTCTCACTTGAAGGGTTAACTTAAAAACATCTAATTATAGTTTGTAGGTGGTATTCGTTTTTTTGAAGCTTGCTCATAGTTTAAGCCCCAGCTTAGTAATTGTTTTTCGGCTAATGGTTTTGTTATAATGGTTAAGCCTTTAGGTTCTCCTGTTTTAGTGTAACCCATTGGTATTGTAATGGCTGGATACTCTGCTACTGCTGCATAAGCGGCATGATAATTATTAATAGATAGTACACCATTTAATTTATGCTCTAGCATTGGCGCATCAAAAAACCGCTTGCCATTTGTTTTTAGTATCTCTTTTATATTTTTAAACTTTTCTTCTGTACTTTTATCTGCAACAATGCCTCTAAATAAGGCTTGACCATAAGGCATAATATTTATGGAATCATTACTATTAAATGTTATAACATCTTGTACTGTTTTTACTGGCACCGATGGGTTACCATAGTTAGCTATGTAGCTTGGTAAGTCTTTTTTCATATCTAAATTTAGTAATCTTAAAAAGTCTGGAAGGTTTACGTCTTCGGCTTCTAGCTCTATTATAGTGGCTCCTTGTTTTTTTAGAGTGCTAATTGCATTGGTATATAATGTGTCTGTCATTAACGATTTGAATGCTCCAAATCGTTTGCTATTTAAACTTTCTATTCCGTTTAAATTATTATAATAATAACTGTTTCCCCATTTTGTGTTTATTCCTTTAAAATCTTTAGCATCGTACCCAAATAACGCATCTAATACAATCGCATTATCTGTAACATTTTTAGTCATTGGCCCTGCTGTATCTAAGGTTTCTGAAATTGGAATAATTCCACTTCTACTTACTAAACCTATGGTTGGTTTTAGCCCTACAACAGAGTTTTGACTTGCTGGAGATAATATTGAGCCTGCTGTTTCACTTCCTACTGCAGCTACACAAAAGTTTGCTGCTACTGCCACGCCACTACCAGAACTAGATCCTCCTGTATCTATTGTGCGACGTCCATAAGGGTTTAATGTTTGCCCTCCAATGGCACTGTAACCACTTGGGCATTCTCCACAAAAGAAATAGGCCCATTCACTTAAATTTGCCTTTCCTAAAATTAAGGCGCCTTTTGCTTTTAATTGTTTTACAATAAAAGCGTCTTTAGTTGTATTGCCTTGTAAAGCAACAGCTCCTGCTGTGGTTGGCATATTTTCTGCATTAATATTGTCTTTTAAAAGTATTGGCATACCGTAGACTGGGTGTCTATGTTCTTCTTTTTTTAATGCTTTATCATAATCTATAGCTTGTTGTATTACATTAGGGTTTAAAGCTATAACTGCATTTAAGGATAAGTCATTTTCTCTATCAAATAGTTTTATACGGTATAGATAGAACTTTACCAACATCTCGTAACTTAAACGCCCTTCTTTTATATGTTTCTGTAATGTTAGAATGTCTTGTTCTAATATTAACGGTTTAAGGGTGTTGTATTGCGTTTCTGAAAAATCGCGCATTTGAGACTCTAGAGTATTCCAAATTTGTCTTTTACTTATAAATTTAGAGTCCAAGACTTTAAATTCGGTAATGTCTTTTGCAGAAATAGCTTTTAAATCTGAAGTTTCTTCAGCTATTTCTGTTTCTTGTTTTTTCACTTCTTGTTTGCAGGAAAAAAGTATGCAAAAAATTATAAGTGCAACGTATGCTTTCATTGTTTTTATTTTCTCTAAAAATACGAAACTAATTATTTTAAATTCTTGACATTATTAATTAAAAAATTTGTCGTCTCATTAAACTTTTATTCTATGATGGAGTCTTATTTTTAAAATATACTCTATGAAGATGAATAACTTACTTTTAATTGGTCTGGTTTTTATTTGCTCTCTAAATTGTAGCTCGGAAGTTATAAACGAATCTATTATAAGTAATACTGATGACGCATCTTTATATTTTCCGCCTACAGATTCTAATGATTGGAAAACAGTTTCTATTGGTAGTTTAGGTTGGGAGGCATCTCATGTTGAAATGCTTTTAGATTTTATAGAAGAAAAAAACACCAAAGCTTTTATTATTTTAAAGAATGGTAAAATCGCGTTGGAATGGTATGGTAATGGTGCAACCGAAAATTCTAATTTACCTTGGAACTCAGCGGGGAAAACACTGTCTGCATTTACCATGGGGATTGCTCAACAGCAAGGGTTTATAAATATTAATACTGCATCATTTAATTATTTAGAAGACAATTGGTCTAGCTTGACTAATAGTCAAGCTCAAAACATTACTGTTAAACAGCATTTAACTATGACTACTGGTCTGGATTACACGGTTTCTAACTTAAATTGTTATGATAGCGATTGTTTATTTTTTTTAAATGAACCTGGTACTTCTTGGTACTATCATAATGCGCCTTACACATTAACCCAAAGTATTATTGAAAATGCTACTGGAACAAATTTCAGTTCATATTTTAATACACAATTAAAAGATAAAATTGGCATGCAGGGTGCTTGGATTTCTATAGGTTATAATAATGTTTTCTTTAGCAATGCAAGGAGTATGGCTCGCTTTGGGCTTTTAAATTTAAATAGAGGTGCTTGGAGTACTACTCCTATTTTAAGTAATTTAAATTTCTTTACAGAAATGACGTCTTCCTCTCAGAATTTAAATAAGGCATATGGTTACTTATGGTGGCTTAATGGTAAAGAGAATTATAGAGTACCAAGTAGTACGTTAGAATTTTCTGGGAAATTAATACCAAATGCTCCTGATGATTTATTTGCTGGTTTAGGAAAAAATGACCAAAAACTTTATGTTATACCTAGTAAAAACCTTGTTATTATTAGAATGGGCGATAATACTGGCGCAGCGTTATTAGGGCCAAGTAGTTTTGATAATGCGCTTTGGGAGTACATAAATTTGGTTATAAATTAATTTAATTACGGTTTTCAAATGGAACTACTGTTCCTTTCTCTAAATAGTTTTTTAATCCGTTTAATAGCATAGCCCAACAAAACGAACTGTGCCTGTAATGGTCATTATTTTTTGACCAATTTTTGTGGGCAAAGTCTAGTTGTGTTCCATTCTCTACTGTTTTTAAATGAAAACCAAATGTAGTATTATCCCAATCGGGGTCTGATTTTGTCATTGTTATACAAAATACTTCATTATATTTTACTTCTGTTACTTTGCCGTACCAATCGTATAGGTCTGTAAAGTGTAAATTATATTCTGTATTTAATGTTGGTTCTCCAGATGCTTTTAGTGTCCACCAATTGTTTAAATGTTTGGGTTCTGTTATAGCTTTAAAAACTTGTTCTTTGGTAGATTTTATAACTAAATTATGGTAAATATTATGTGACATAGTTTATAAAATTACTAAATATTGTTCAGATTAATTTTATATGCTTTGTAAGTTTTTTAGATTAATGATTAC
>NZ_JBSHNS010000572.1:0-2785 GCF_053601635.1 Pontimicrobium sp. MEBiC01747 | reverse complement strand
TTTTATCTGGGTTTGGAAATGTTGCTCTAAAAGCAATGTTTCCTGTTTCGTTGTTAAATTCTCCTTCAATTGTTTCAACAATTCCTTTTTGGTTAAATTCTCTATTATTAGCCATTAAAAGACTTACTTCTTTATTATCCTCTTGTTGACCATTCATTACATAATCTAAATACTCGGCTTCTGGCACATTAAAATATACCCACATTTTACTATTATCAGACAATGTTGTTAGCAACTCTCCTTCATCTAATAAACTACCCTCTCTAACATGTAAATGATCCATTATACCATCAAATGGCGCTTTAACATTGGTAAACCCTAAATGTGTTTTTGCCATAGCGACTTCTGCATTTGCTTTATTGTATTTGGCTTTAGACATTGCTAATTCATTAGGGGAAACAACATTACTATCTGCTAATAATTTGGTGTTTTTATACTCAATATTGGCTACATCTGCTTCGGCTTCTGCCTTCTTTAATTCGGCTTCATAAACATTAGGCATAATTTTAAACATTGATTGTCCTTTTTTAACAAATTGTCCTTCATCTACCGAGATGTTTTGGAGGTAGCCTTTTTCTAAAGCTCTTAATTCTATATGTTTAATAGAATGGATTTGGCATACATAATCTTTTGTTATTAATGTGTCCATTTTTACTGGACTTGTTACTATATGTTTTATGGTTTCTTTGTGTTCTTTTTTATGATGGTTGCAACTAGTTAATGTTATACTAGCAACCAAAAACAAAATGAATGTTTTCATTAGGGTTGTATTGTGAATATATTATAATTGTAAAATGAATATTGTACACAAAAGACATATTATTGTTTAAGTGAACAATTAAAAAGTAAAAATTTAACTAAGGCAGGTTACCCCATCTTAGTAATACAATCATAACCTGAAAACTTCGTGTCGTAAGTATAAGGGAATAGATGAGACTAGTTTACTTGCCTCAAAAGAATGCATTTCTTTATTATAAATGCAGAATAAAAGCTCTAGGAAAGCTGTATAAAATGTATGGAACACAGCATTGTGTGTACGTATCTTTACACCTTTTCTTTCCTCTAAGACTTCTTCTTCTATTTCAACAAGTAACTGTTGTGTTGTACTTATTGAACTATCAACTTGATCTTTTTGAATTTCTAAAGAAACATTAGATTCTATAGTGTCAACTAGTACTGTAGAACTGGAAGATGCTGCATAAAGCATGGATTGGTTTCCAAAAAATTGAAATCCAATAACTAGTAAAAATGATACTAGAACATTAAAATAGCTATGCTTTTTTTCCATTACAGGGGCAAAATTAATTTTGTTAAACGACATAAACAAGAAAAAAAGTCATAGTTTTTTTAACGATACTACAACATAAAAATACAATACCACATTATTACTAGTCCCTGCTTATATTTTTTAATTAAAATTAGATCATTTTTTAATGCCAAGACCTATTTAAAATTTATACTAAGTATTTTAAAGGCAGCTTGGTTTATTTTCTTTATTTTGTAAAAAAATAAATTATTAATTTGGATTTAAATTACAATGCTGTTTCTCTTGTAGATACTCTTGGTTTTATACAAGGAATTATTTTAGGGTCATTATTAGTATTTATTGGTTTAAAAAAAAGCAAGTCTAGTGTTTATCTAGGTTTATTTGTTATTGTTTATTCTTTGGATTTATTACCTAGTATTATAGAAGACATTGAATTAACAAAATACTACCCTAGATTATTACTCTTACCTTTTAAAAATGCTTGGTTAGCTTTTCCATTGTTTTTTATATACATTCAAAAGATTTCTGTGTTTTCGCATCAGAAAATTAAATACCATTTGTTATATCCAGGAATAATTGTATTTATTATAGACCTTATCATTTTTTGTTTACCTACTACTACCAAACTAGAAATAGTTGATTCTTTGTGGTATAATTTGTTACAGCTATTTGGCATATTATATTCTATGTGGGTTGCTTATATTACAGTAAAATGGATTAATAAACATATTAAAGAAGTTAATAATCAATTTTCTGCTATTGAGTTTAAAGAGTTAAAATGGGCAAGGTTATTTGTTATTACAGGGGTTGTATACTTAACTGTTGGTATTTTTATTACTATATTTTTCGAGTTTAAACTTACATACTTAATCTTTTCTAGTATAAACGTTATTTTATTATACTGGGTTTCTTTACGCGGTATTTTACAACATAATGTCTCGTCCTTATTTGATATGAAAACAGATAAAACAATTGAGGAGGCTATTGAAGTTAAAGAAAAAGTACAAGAGCCTAAACAAGAACTAAAACAATTACTAGAAAAACTAGATTTGTATATAAATAAACATGAAACATATACAAAACCAGAACTTACTATTATAGATATTGCAGATGAATTAAATGTACATCCTAGAAAAATATCTACAGCATTAAATAGTATATACCAATTAAACTTTAATAGCTACATTAATAAATATAGAATTGAAAAAGCTATAACACTTATACAAAGTGATTTGGCAAATAATTTAAGTATAGAAGGTATTGGTATGAATGTTGGCTTCCAAAGTAAAAGCACGTTTTATGCTGCTTTTAAAAAAGTAACAGGTACTACACCTTCTAAATACAAAAGTACTTAATTCTTTACATATTACAGTTATTTTAGGGAGTTCGGATTCCTGAAAACTGCAATAAATTACTATTAAAACTACTTACATTGTTTGGATTTCAGAAATTCGAACTTATACCAATTGCTTTTTATTGGTTAACAATTTCATTTCGTAAATATTTGCTGCATCAAAA
>NZ_JBSHNS010000571.1:0-2883 GCF_053601635.1 Pontimicrobium sp. MEBiC01747 | reverse complement strand
AAACATGACTAAGCCTAATAGAAAACGCTATAGAGAGACCATACAAGACGTTCAAAAATTAATACAAACACTATAATAATTTAGAATTATTTAAAAAAGGAACCTAAATATGTTTTTACACAAGCACCCATATTCTCCTTTTATAAAACACGATACTAAAAAATTAATAGTAGGAACCTTACCACCACCACGCTTTTCTACAGGAAACTTACTCGAAAAAGATGTAGACTTTTGCTACGGAAGCAATTATAACAGTTTATGGTTATATATAGAAAAAATACATAATTTAAATTTACGATACGACAACTCTCAAGAAGCAATAAACCAACGTAAACAATTTTTAATAAAGCATAAAATAGGAGTCTGCGATATTGTAGAAAGCTGCGAACGTGATAAAATTGATGCTTCCGATTTAGGAATGCAGAATATTATACTAAGAAACCTCTTAGGATACTTAAAACAATACCCAACAATAGAAACCCTATTGTTTATAGGCGGAAATAGTAAAAATGGGCCAGAATATTTTTTCAGAAAACATATAAAAGAACACAACTTAAAGTTACAATTAGTATCAAACGAAATACCAAGAATTCACCAATTTAAAATACAGGATTTTAAAGATTCTAAAGAAAGAATAATTAAAACGGTATCATTAACATCGTCATCGGGAGCAGCAAATAGAGCTATAGGCAGTATGCCATTGTACAAACAATTAAAAGCTAAAAACTCCAAATTTAATACGTTCGATTTTAGGGTTATGCAGTACAAAGAATACATATAAAAATAAGTTATAATATAAAAATGATAGGAGAAAACACAGAATCCCCTTTTGAAAAATTTACAGAAAACAAATTAAAGATTGCTAAAAATAGATATAGAATATTAGCCTTTTTTATAGACCTATTTATATTTTGGTTAATTGGGGTTATTATGGCTATATTTTGGGGAGAATATACAGAAGAAGATTTAAGCTTTCATTTAAAAGGCATTCCAGCTTTAGTATTATTTCTTTCTGGTTTCTTGCTTTGGCCTGTAAGTGAAGGACTATTTGGTCAAACCATAGGGAAACGGTTTTTAGATTTAAAAGTAGTCTCAGACACTTATAAACCTATAGGAATAGGGCAAGCTTTTGGGCGTTTCTTTTTTGGTTTTGTAGATTATATTTTTGCATTAGGGTTAATTATTGCAATAATAGATAAGAAAAATAGAAGAATAGGAGATATGGTAGCAAAAACTTTAGTAGTTATACATAAGTACAAGCAAAGTTAAAATTTAACAGTCTCAGGATTTTTACAAAAAATCAATATACTACCTTTGAGAATAAACAATTTAATTAAAAAGAAAACAATGAAACAATACATTTTAAGTATCGCCCTTTTAGTTTCAATAACAGTAATAGCACAAACAGAAGAAACCCCATTACCATATTACGAAATACCAGAAAACTCAGAAACCTACACCGCAGGAACAGTAGCCGCAAGACAAGTTGATGGATTAGGCTTCCGTTTTTATTGGGCTACAGAAGGCTTAACAGAAAAAGATTTAGCATATAAGCCAGGAGAAGATGTACGTACAACAGAAGAAACAATAAAACATATTTACGATTTATCTGTAATAGTAGTTAACTCTACATTAAATAAAGCCAATAAAAGAGAAGAAAAAGAAAAACTATCTTTTAAAGACATGCGAGACCAAACACTAAGAAACCTGAAACAAGCAGCAGATATTTTAAGAACTAGTGAAGACCTCTCTAAATTCAAAATTATTTTTGGAACCAATGAAATTCCGTTTTGGAATAACATTAACGGGCCCATAGCAGACGCAATATGGCATTCTGGACAAATAGCATCCTTTAGGCGAACTACTGGAAACCCTATAAATGCTAAGGTTAATCATTTTTCAGGAACCGTAAAAGACTAATTTTTTATATTAGAGTAGTTGTGAAACCACTGTATTACTTTCTTATACTTATAAGCTTTATGAGCTGTAAAGCTGATAACTCTATACTTAATGATACCATAAGTATAGAAAGATTAGAAAACATACCAAATTCACAATCAGTTAATTTTACATACAACAAAGGCGAATTATACGATAAAACAAAGATAAAAACAGACTCTATTTTTTTATTGCAAGGTAACTTTAATGGAAAACACACATTAGAGTTTATTAACTCGTATAAAATGTTTCCCAATGTATTACACTTAAAATTTAATTTAAACAATCATAATTTAATTACGTTTAACCCAATTCTAGAAGAAGCTTTAGTAGTAGAAAATGTTAAAAAACTAGACCTATTAAAATTTAAAAAATTAAAAGCAATAACAATACAAGGTTATAATTATAAAACACTTCAAGCGCTTATAAATAAAATAGCCCAATTGCCCAAATTGCAATTATTAACTATAAAATTAGAGCAGCACACGCGATTAAAATGGGAGGAAGCAAAAAGCCTAGATGAACTGTATCAAATACCAGATAATTTTTGTGAATTAAATATAGAAACATTAAAATTTCATGGAAAATATGGACGTATACATACAAACCAATTTAGTCGTAAAACACCGTATTATGGAAGCATTAATTTACCAGAGTGTGTAAAATCGTTAAAAGCTTCAAAAATAGTATACGAACAAAACGAAGTCTTTAAAAAAGAACACCAAAAATCAAGGAAAAAGTATAATAACTTCAAGCCAAATTTCGAGCAATTTATATTACATAAAAACTACAATAAGCTAAACAATAAGAAAAAACTAGAAATTATTAATAGTGATGGCTACTATTTAAGCGAGAAAAGAACATTAAAAATATTCGATACAGTCGCTACATTATACCTAAATAAAAGAGTAGGCGAAGCCGTTGACCAACACAGTAACTTTATAA